>JBDSOV010000021.1:0-19072 GCA_039914575.1 Sphingomicrobium sp. | reverse complement strand
GACATTTGCTTCCTCCACCCCGGCAAGCCGTGGCGAAAGTCGCATTAAGGAACGGCATAAATTTACCGATCGTCCGATACCCAGAGGCTATCGAAGACCGGGCCGCCGCCCACATGTCCCTTCATCTAAACCAACAATGTCAAAGAGCCGACGAGTCTCTTTCCCCGAGCTGTAAGGTTCGGGTGCCGCTGAACGACTATAAGAGACACGAAACGGTAGCGGTCCCAGTGGGCCGCCGCCGATGCTGTGACCGGGCATATATGGGTGAGCCTTTCACCCGTCAACGCCTAATTTCAAAATCTGCGGAACTATGGGACGAACGCCCCGACCGCTGAAGCCTCATTCCCTAGGGGCTCAAACCTTTACGCCGTCTGAATATAGGTGCGCATCGCCTCGGCTTCGGCCTCGATCCGCTCGATGCGATACTTCACCAGATCGCCGATCGAGACGATTCCATGGAGCTCCCCACTAGGGGAAACCACCGGCAGATGGCGGATTCGCCGCTGGGTCATCAGCGCCAGCGCGGCGAGCACGGCGGTGTCGGGGGCGATGACAATCGGCGGGGCGGTCATCGCCCGGCTGACCGGCCAGTCGAGCACCTCGGCGCCATGCGCCGTCAGGCAGTAAATCAGGTCGCGTTCGGACAATATGCCGCTGATTTCGCCGCCGTCCATTACCAGCAGAGCACCGATTCGGCGATTGCCGAGCTCGGCCACGGCCGCGCTAAGCGGCGCATCGGACGCGATCGAGGCGACCTCGCTGCCCTTTCCCGACAAGATGGCGGCGATCGTCATTGCGCCAGCTCCTTTACGTCTTGAGTCGAGGGTTGATCCTCCCACGAACGCTCGCCAAAGGGAAGCCGTGCCCCGCCCCGACCCCCTGCCCCGGCCGCCAAATGTCCACTTCGTGCGGCTCAAGCGCGGACTTCGCCTGCTGACGTGGTTCGCGCTGGCGGTCGCAATCATTGCTACCCTGCTGGTGACGCGGGGACAGGCGGGCCTTCAAATTCATATGATGATCGCCACCTTTGTCGGCATGGGGCTGGTGGTGTTCATCGGCGGCGCGCTGATGTTGCTCATTTTTTACAGCGCGGCGAGCGGCCATGACGATCTCGCCTCGCGCTACGACCCGGAGGACAAAGAATGACCGACCAGCCCGTAGCGCCGAGAAGCGAGCCGATCTTGAGGGTCGTGCCGGGGCCAAGCGACATCAACGCCAATGGCCACATCTTCGGCGGCTGGGTGCTGTCGCAGATGGACATCGCCGCCGGCATCCTTGCTTCGCGCCGCGCCAATGGCCCGGTGGCGACGGTAGCGATCGACAAGATGGAATTTCTTGCCCCGATCCATTTGCGCGACCTGATTTCGGTCTATGCGATGGTCGAAAGCGTCGGGCGGACTTCGATGAAGGTCAAGATCGAGGTCATCGCCACCCGCGACCGCGGCACTACCGACGTCAAGGTCACCGAAGGCGTGTTCACCTTCGTCGCGCTCGACGAGCAACATCGACCCCGAATGGTTGAGGCGCTGGTCGATTCGGCGCCCTGATCAAGGATTGCGGTAGCGGCCTAGTTGGAGCGGTAACGAAACGTCAGCGTCCGGCTGCTATTGGCGGGGATCGTCGTCGCCCACAACCAATGGCCATCGACGCGCTTGAGCGCCCCGCCGCTAACCTTGAGCAGCTTGCCGTCATCGCCGAATCGCGCCTCGAACCGTACGGTCTCGGATTGGTCGTTGCTAACCGTGACGGTGGCTGCTTGATCCTTGCCCGGGCGATCGGCCTGGGCCTGCATCACCCGAACACCTGGCGCATCGGCCAGCGCGACTTCGACCATCTCGCCCACCGCACGATCGGTCATGCGCCCTTCGCCGAGCAGGAATGGTTGGCCATCGCGCATCGTGAACAATGTAAAACTCCCCGCCGGGAGAGGCAGGCCAAGGCCGTTCGCTTGGCGATTGTCCATCTTCAGCAGGCGCTGAGCCGGCTGCGATTCGCCGCTGTCATTGGCGAACGAGCTGTTCCAGCGAAACATGTCGGTCACTTTGGCGCTCGGTCGCTCGAGCAAGGCGACCTGCTTTTGCGAGCGCGATGCGACCGTCACCGGGATCGGGATTCGGTAGAGCTTGAGATCGCCCAGATCCTCGCGCTGCGCCATGATCCGCGATCCGGTGACGACGATCGACTCTCCCCTTTCAGCCGTCGCGGCGGGGGGCGGTGGTGGCGGAAGCGGTGGTGGATATGGCGAATCATTTGCCTCATCGTCATCGCTGTCGCTGGTCGTCCCCGACGGCCAGCAATTGAGCGCGATTGGCCGCGTCTCGGGCTGCAGCCGCGCGGCATATTCGCGGTTGAGACGGCCGGCGACCGCCATCGTATCGGCATTGGCAAAGCCGGTGTCGTCGCCATTGGCCAGCGTCAGCCAGGCGAACAACGACAAGGTCTTACCGTCGGGCGCCAGTGTGGCGACATAATGGGCGCGCCAGTCGAAATTGCTGGTGAGGTAGGTCAAGGTCACATCGGCCTCGACCGGGCGATCCGATCGCGCGCGTACCGACAAAGTCGGTTTGGCCGAGAGTTCGGCGGGCACCCCCGGCGCGAGCAAGGTCTCGCTCTGCCCGGTGCAGCGCAGCGCCTCGATCCCTGTCTCGGTCTGGACCACGATCCCATCGCCCGAGGCACGGACGATGGCGTTCTGCTCGGTCACCTTGCCGGTCTCCTTCGAGGTCCGGCGCAGATGCACCCGCTGGCCGAGGTAGGCGTCGATCAACGTCCCCGGCGACAGCAATTTGGCGTCGCGATTTTTCTCGCTGACCGCATCGCCCAGCCCGCTGACCACCGCACTTTGCGGGATGAGGCCACCCGCCACGCCCTCGAAGCGCAGATCAACCTCGCCCGCCGGAAGGCTGACGCGGCGGGTCTCGGTGATCAGGGCAAACCCGCCCAGCCAGCTGAGCTCCATCGCCCCGCTACCATATGGGTCGCGATAGACCGTCACCGCCACCTTGTCGGGTTTGGGCGAGACAATGATCGCCTGCGCGCCCGCGAGCGACGGCAGCACGATCAGCATAAGGCCGGCCAAGCCCCTCAAGCTGCAACGCCGGCGCATCGCCCCGGCCTCAGTAGCGGGTGTCGAAGGTAGCGGTGACCTGTACCGCGCCGTTGGCGGGCACCGTAACGCGCCATAATGCGCGGTCGGCGCCTTTGCGCTCGCTCGGCTGACTTTCCGCCGCGATCCGCGTGTCGCCCCACAGTCCGTCCTGGACCAGATCGACCGTCACCGGCTTGGGGCTGGCGTTGGTCAGATCGTAGCGCATCCTTGTCTTCCAGCGGCTGTCGTTGACCCGGGTTCGTTCCTCGACCACCGCGCGCACTTTCACGTCAAATGCCTCGCCGGTGGCCAGGCTCAGGCTCGACCCCATCGGGGTGTGGCCGATGCGATGTTCGCCGACGAATTGCGGATTGCCGCGCGCGTCGCGCTGGTAAACCCGCACCACCCCCGCAGGCAGCGCATCGCCCAAACCGCCGCCTTGGGCGCTCGAGAAGCGTAGCACGCTGTTGACGCTGACCGGCTCTTCAGCGGTGCCGAGCCAGGCGTTGCGATATTCATAGCCGCGCGCGGCCGGCGCGTCATGGACGTCGAGGAAGCTGACCTGCTTGGTTTGCTTGTCGGCGATCGTCGTCCGCTCCGCCAACGGATAGAGGTAGAAACCGCCGAGCCGCTCGCGGTTGGCGGTTTCGGTCCCCGCCTGGACCATACCGCCGCGCGGCGGCGATGGCCGGTAGCGTTGTTGCTGGTCGGCGCTGGCGACCGCGCCGGCGACCAAAAGCGTCTTGGCGTTGACGTAGGGAGTGCCGCTCTGGTTGTTCAGCGTGATCCACCCCTGCACGTCCATCAACCCGTTGGTTTCATTGAATAACGCAACATAATCCGCTGACCAGCCAAGCCCCCGCGTCAGATAATTCAGGGTCACATTTTGCCTGCCGCCATATGATGCTCGCAGTGTGACCGACAGCGTCGGCCGCGCCCTGAGTTGCGCCGGCACCCGGTCAAAAATCACCCGCGCCGGCAAACCATCGTCGCGCAAAACCTCGATGCGGTCGCCGATCTGCATCACCACCCCGCTGTTGGCCGCCAGAATCCGCGCCCGCTCGCGAACTTCCGCGCCGGTCGCAGGGTTGACCCGCACCAATGTCACCGTTTCGCCGACCGCTTTTTGCATCATCGCCGCGGGGGTCAGCAGGTCGAAGTCGAAATTCTGCTCAATGATCCCGATCCCGTTCCCGGCCAGCGTCACCGTCTCGGGCCGGATCTGCGCTGACACGTCGGGAAAGTCCTGCACTGATCGTCCGCCAGACAGCGCCAGCTCGCGGCGGTCCTGTACCAGCGCGGTGTCATTATTGTAGATCGTCACCGCGACATCGCCCTGCGCGGTCCGCGACGCGCCGGGCAGCACCGGCTGGATCGCCGATTGCGCCACCAGCGGACTCGCCGCCACGAAAAGACCCAACACCAACGCTAAACGACGCATGACACTCTCCCCACTCGGCGAGCGCAAATTGTGGCATGGGGTGGCAAAGTCAAGACGGAAGCCCGGACGGCAGAAGGGCCCCGCACCGGAGTGCGAGGCCCTTCGACTACAACAACGCTACGCGAAGATTTAGAAGTCGATCTGCGCCCGGGCAGCGACCGTATCGACGCCATATTCGCGCTCGTCGATCGGTTTGGACGAGGTCGCCTTGACCGTCGCCGCGAACGGGCCGCCGGTGATCTGGGCATGCGAATATTGCAGGTAAAAGCGCATATAATCTTCCGGGATCCAGACCAGGCTTGCGAGCAGGCCGAGCTGCGTGCCACCCTTGCTGAGAACCGGAGCGCCGCTGCAAACCCCGGTGGTGAAGTTGTTGGTGCAGCCATTCTTCAAGCGGTTGCTATCGAGATCGAGATAATCGACACGGCCGTTGAGCTGCAGCGCACCCCATCCGCCCTTGCTAAACGGCTTGAGCACCTTGGTGCGATCCCACGTGCCAGTTTTGTAGCCGCGGGTTTCGCCGGTGAAGTAATAGCCCAATTCGGCATAGCCGCCCCAGAAGCTGGGATTGCCGGTCGGAACGAACACCGACGCACCGCTGAACAGGTCTAGCGGATCGGCACCGGCGGTGAGCGTATCGCCGCGGTCATAAGCATTGGCGACGGTATATTGGCCTTCGGCGGCGATGTGGAACGACTTGAAGATGCCGGCAAACTCGAGCCCAAAGATATCGTCGCTCTTGGCGGCGAAGTAATCGGTATTGACGAAGCGCAGGTCGGTCAGCTGGGTGAACGGACGCGCGCGATAGCGGACGCGCTGGTTGGCCGACGGCTCGCCACTCGACTGGGCGTTGACCGTCGCCCCGTTGTTCGACTGGAAGTTGCGGTGCTGGTAATTGGCGCCGAAGTGCAACTGGTTGGCGCCCATCAGCGGCGAGTAAGTCGCCCGCGCCGCCCCAATCCAGCCGTCATTGTCGAGGCTGCTGTCGATCGTATGGGCGGCGAAGATACCGGCGTTGAAGCGGAAGGTGTTGGCCTTGTTTGCATAGCCGCCCGACAGGCCGATGCGGCGGGTGTTGATGAACGCATCGTCGAATGCCGCGCGCTCCACGAACGACAAGAATCGTGAGCTGGAAATCTGCTCGAGGCCGTTAAGCGTCTCATGGTTGCCAATGGTGAAGTTAAACGGCTTGCCCGAGGGCGCATAGGTAATGATGACGTCACCGAAGCCGACACTCGAATTCGCATAATCCATCTCGGCCTTGTAGCCAAAGCCGCCCGGAATAGTGCCTTCGACGCCAAGCCGGATGCGGCGAGCGCGGGTATTGAAACCAAGGTTGCGTGTGACGATGTCACCTTTGGGATTGCCGACGAAGCCGACATCGAATTGAATTCGCCCGCGCGGCTTGAACGACCAGCCGGCTTCCTTGTCCTCGAACAAGGGTGCGCCCTTCCACGACGGGGTGGTCTTGACCTGGGCGGCCTTGACACCTTCCAGCGCGTCCTGAAGCGCTTCGACTTGGGCCTGGAGCAATTCGATCTTGGACTGCAGCTCATCGACCGGCTGCGCTTCGGCGATCGCCGCGTCGGCGGTGGTGTCCGACGCGTCGGGCTCGGTCGGCTCGGCTTGCGGCGCCGGATCCTGCGCGAAGGCGGTTCCGGAAATGGCGAAGGCGCTGCCGCACAGCAACGCCGCGTAGATGGACTTGCGAATCATATTAATCCCTTTCCCCCGATCTCAGATGTGAGATCCGTGGCGTCCGCCTCCCCGGCGAACGCCCATTTTCATGACGATGGCTGATGCTATTTGAGGCTGGCGAGGTTGAGCGGCGCCAGGTTGCGGGCCGCCTGCTGGCTGCGCGCACGAACATTGTTCGGCGCCGCGACCAGGCCACCCTGCTTGAGGTAGCCGTTGGGGCCCATCGCGCTTTCCTTGGTGAATTCTGCGACGAAGGCGCGGATTGCCGGAATCGCCCGGGCATGGGCGTTCTTGACGTAGATGAACAACGGCCGCGCACCTGGATATTGGAAGGTGCTGATCGACTGATACGAAGGCTGCACGCCATTGAGCGCGATGCCCTTCACCTTGCTCAAGTTCTCTTCGAGGAAGCTGTAGCCGAATAGGCCGATCGTATTGGGGTTCTGGGCAAGCTTCTGGACGATTAGATTGTCGTTCTCGCCGGCTTCGATATAGGCGCCGTCGGTGCGGATGCCGGTGCAGATCGCCTTGAACTTGTTTTCGTCGCTCTTTTTCAATGCAGCCATGCTGCCATTGGCCTCGCACGGCGGGGTCAACAGCAAAGTCTCGACCGAATCGCGGGTGCCGCTGGTCGACGGCGGGCCGTAGACGCGGATCGCGATCGCCGGCAGTTTGGGATTGACGTCCTTCCAGGTCTTGGCCTTGTTGGGCTTGCCGAACGGAGTCTTGGCGAGCGCAAGATAGATGTCACGCTGGGTCAGCGAGGTAAACGCGCTCGACTTGCCTGTGGCGACCGCGAGCCCGTCGAGGCCGACCTGGATTTCGGTGATCTGGGTTACGCCATTGGCGGCGCACAATTTGGCTTCCGACGCTTTCATCCGCCGTGACGCATTGGCGACATCGGGGAAGCGCTCGCCGACTCCGGAGCAGAATAGTTTCATGCCGCCGCCGGTGCCGGTCGATTCGACAATCGGCGTACCCAACTTGGGATTGGCGCGGGCGACTCGCTCGGCCACCATCTTGGCGAACGGATAGACGGTCGACGAGCCAACGGCGCGCATCTGGGTGCGGGCATCGGCGGCTGCCGGGACGGCGACTAAAGCGATCGTGGCGACTCCGAGCATCGCAGTTTTGAGGTTCATTTTCCCATTTCCCTTAGGGCGGACATTTCCGCTGCTGGGTGCGGAATAGGGGAAGGCCGCGACCGCTAAATGACTCAATTGTTGCAATTTTTTGACGTCGATTTCGAGCAACAAAAAAGGCGGCTGGCCGAGGGACCCGCCGCCTTCTTCAATTGCTTGAGCGCCTAGCTGGCGGGGACGTCACCCTCTTCGGCGCGGGGGCGGCGAACACGGCGGCGCGGCTTCGGCGTTTCCTCAGCTTCGTCGGCACCAGAATGGATTGGCGCACGGTCGTCATCGTCGCTGGGAATCGCCGGCGGAAGCACCGCATAATCAATCCGCTGATCATCTTTGTCGTCGCGGCCACTGCGGTCGTCATCGCGATTGCGGCCGCCTTCGTTCGCTGCGCGACCATTGGGTCGGTCGCGGCGCGGTTCGGGCCGGTCGTTAGAAGGCCGGTCGCGGCGTGGCTCGGCGCGGTCGCCAACCGGACGAGCGCGGCGCTGCTGCGGCTGCTCTTCGGTGTCGCCGTCAAGCTCGTTGTCGCCGTCATTTTCCATCTCGGAGTCCATCCGGTCCTCGCCGTCATCATCCTGGTCGTCGTCGTCGCGCTGGCGCTTCTGTTCATCAAATCGCGGGCGGGCATCGCCCAGCATGCGAAAATAATGATCCGCGAATTGCAGGTAATATTCGGTTTGGACGCGGTCACCGGACAGCTGGGCGTCGCGCGCCATGCTCTTGTATTTCTCGAGCAATTGCGCCGCATTGCCCCGTTGCCGATTATCCTGGCGATTGCCGCTATTATTGCCGGCCGTGCCTCGGGGTTGCTGTCCACCGCGGCCGCGTCGGCGACCGCCCTGACGATTATTGATCAATCTGAATTTCCTTATCGCACTGGCGCTTCGGCGCCGCAAAACCTCTCACTCGAAGGTTCGTCCCTTCACCCCCCCAGCGGTCCGGCGCGCCCGATCGCGCCTGGACCCCTGCCTGACCGTGTGCGCAAACTCGCTGCGAAGCGCACGCCGTTTCGTCGGGGGTAGGTGCGGGAGGCGCTCTGCGATTGTTCGGAAGCGGCCCCGTCCCTGACAGGAGATGTAGTGGCTTCGCGCGGATAATCCAAGCCTTTTCGACGTATGCGTCAAATCAGCAGAGCGCGTGCCCTGTCCGCCAGATCGTATGACAGGCGAACGTCATGTCCCTCATCGGTGAAAAATGCGGCCGCGCTCTCCGCCTGGTCATGGCCGATCTCGATCGCCGCCAGCCCGCCCGACACGATCAACCGCCCAATCTCGGGCGCGAGGCGGCGATAATCGTCGAGCCCGTCGGGGCCAGCGAACAAGGCTTCGGCGGGCTCATATTCGGCCACCCCCGGTCCCAGCTCAGCTTGCTCGGCGACATAGGGCGGATTGATCAGCAACAAGTCGAACCGCTCGTCGACGCCGTCCGCCCAATTCCCAAGCCGAAGCTCGGCGCGCGACGCGAGCCCGAGACGCCGGGCGTTGGCGCGGGCATAGCCAAGCGCCTCGTCGGAGGCGTCGATGCCGAGTCCGGTCGCGTCGGGCCATTGATCTAGCGCGGCGAGCAGCAGGGTTCCCGGCCCGGTCCCGAGATCGAGGATCCGCTTCGGCCCATCGCTCCCTGCGAAATGGCCGATCGCCGCCGCGATCAAGGTCTCGCTGTCGGGGCGCGGGATCAAGGCTCCCGGGCCGACCGCAAGCTCGATGTTCCAGAAGGCGCGTTTGCCGGTGATGTAAGCGATCGGCTCGCCCTCAGCGCGGCGCGCGACGAGTTCGGCAAAGCGCGCCGGCGCGGGGCCGGTCGGCGGTGCGAGCAGCAACACGTCGCGTTCGATATCGAGCGCATGGGCCAGCAGCAGCTCGGCATCGAGCCACGCGGTATCGCTGGTCTTGCGCAATTTTTCGGCGGCGTCGGCGAGCGCGCGGCTGAGCGGATTCATGGGTGCGGGTTCACGCCTCGTCGAGGCTCGCCAGCCGCGCCGCTTCATCCTCGGCGATCAACGCCTCGGTCAGCTCGCGCAGCCCCGGCCCCTCGAGGATTTCGGGCAATTTGTGGAGCGTCAGGTTGATTCGGTGATCGGTCACCCGGCCCTGCGGGAAATTGTAAGTGCGGATCCGCTCCGACCGGTCGCCTGTGCCAACCATCGACTTGCGCGCGCCGGCGCGTTCGTTGGCGAGCCGCTCGCGCTCAAGCTCGTAGAGCCGCGTCCGGAGTACGCGCAGCGCCTTGGCCTTGTTCTTGTGCTGCGATTTCTCGTCCTGCTGGATCACCACTAGCCCGCTTGGCAAATGGGTAATCCGCACCGCACTGTCAGTGGTGTTGACCGATTGGCCGCCCGGACCCGACGAGCGATAGACATCAATCCTGAGGTCCTTTTCGTCGATATGGACGTCGACTTCCTCGGCCTCGGGAAGCACCGCCACTGTCGCCGCCGAGGTGTGGATCCGCCCGCCGCTCTCGGTCGCGGGGACGCGCTGGACGCGGTGGACCCCGCTTTCAAACTTCAACCGCGCGAACACCCCGGTGCCGTTGATCGAGGCGACCGCTTCCTTGAAGCCGCCGACATCGGAGGCCGAGGCGCTGATCATCTCGAACCGCCAGCCCTGCTCTTCAGCAAACCGTTGATACATCCGCATCAAATCGCCCGCGAACAAGGCGGCTTCGTCACCCCCCGTCCCGGCCCGCACCTCGAGCATCGCTGCGCGCTCGTCGGCGCTATCCTTTGGCAGCAATTTTAGCGCCAGCGCGCGCTCGGCCTCGGGCAAGCGCGCCTCGATATCTAGCAATTCTTCCGACGCGATCGCCCGCAATTCTTCATCGGCATCCTTGGTCATGACCTGCAGACTGTCGCGCTCGGCGCGCAGCCGCCGCACCTCGCGCGCCGCCGCCGCAACCGGCTCGACCAACGCATATTCCTTCGACAAACGGACGAACTCATCGGGCGCCAAATCGGGCGCGGCCATCGCGTTGGCGATGTCATGCTTGCGCGCCTCGATCGAGACGATCTTGTCGAGCGAAATGCCTTTCACTGACGAAGCGCTTCCGCCAGCTTGTCGAACGCAATTGAAAGCTGCTCGCCGCTTTCGAGGTTTTTGACCTGCGCGGCGCCAGCCTCGATCTCGCTATCGCCGATGATCACGGCGAATCGCGCGCCGGAAGCATTGGCGCGCTGGAGCCTTTTTTTCATATTGCCGCGATAGCCGCATTCAACTGCGACCCCGACGCGACGCAAATTGGCGAGGATGCGCGAGGCCGCAACATCCGCTGCTTCGCCGATCGGCACCAGCATCGCCACCGGCTGTTCGACCGCAGGCTTCTTTATCAGCATCGCCAGCCGCTCAATCCCAGCCGCCCAGCCGATCGCGGGCGTGTGCGGACCGCTTAGCGATTCGATCAGGCCATCGTAGCGACCCCCGGCCAGCACGGTACCTTGCGAGCCAAGCTGGTCGGTGATGAATTCGAATGCAGTGTGGCGGTAATAATCGAGCCCCCGCACCAACCGCGGGGCGCGCTCCCACGCCACCCCGGCGGAATCGAGCCCGCCCGTGACTGCGGCAAAGAAATCGCGCGCCTCGCTGCTAAGGAAGTCGTCGATCAGCGGCGCACTGTCGGCGATCGGCCAGTCGGCATGGTCTTTGCTGTCCAGGATGCGCAGCGGATTGCGGTCGAGCCGTTCCTGGCTGTCTTTGCTAAGGTCAGCTCGGCGGGACGAAAAATGTTCGTGCAACGCGGCGCGCCACGCGGTCCGGCTTTCAGGATCACCGAGCGTGTTCAGTTTGAGGATCACGCCGGCAATGCCGAGCTCAGCAAGCAATTGCGCTGCAAAGGCAATCACCTCGACGTCTGCTTGTGGTTCGGCCGCTCCAATGATCTCGGCGTCGAGTTGGTGGAATTGGCGGAAGCGGCCTTTTTGCGGGCGCTCGTAGCGGAAGGCGGGGCCGTGGACCGCTACCTTCAGCGGTGCAAAATGCTGCCATCCTTCGCTCAGATACGCCCGCGCGATCCCGGCGGTGAATTCGGGGCGGAGGGTGATCGAATCGCCCGAACGGTCGTCGAAGCTATACATTTCCTTCGACACCACGTCGGTGGTCTCGCCCATCGTCCGGGCGAACACAGCGGTCGGCTCGATCACCGGCACCTCGACCCGCTTGAAGCCATATAGCCGGCGCACGCGGTCGAACGCCGCGATCACCGCGTGGAAGCGGTCGGCGTCTTCTCCGATCAGGCTTTGGGTGCCGCGAACGGGCTGGGGCGTTGAACTCATCGCAGCGCGTGTAGCATTTTTGCGTTTGCAGGGAAGCGTTCAAGGAATAGAGGCGCATCCATCATGAACATCGACCTGATTCCCGCGGGCTCGAACCCACCGCACAGCGTCAACGTGCTGATCGAAGTGCCGCTTGGCGGCGAGCCGGTGAAGTATGAATTCGACAAAGCGTCGGGAGCGATCTTCGTCGACCGGATCCTCCACACGTCGATGCGTTATCCGGCCAATTATGGCTTCATCCCGCAGACCTTGTGCGGCGACGGAGACCCGCTCGACTGCCTGGTGATGACCCGCTGGCCGCTGATCCCCGGATCGGTGATCCGCGCGCGGCCGGTGGCGGTGTTATACCTCGAAGACGAGGCCGGGGGTGACGAGAAATTGCTCGCCGTGCCCGAAACCAAGACTTCGCCTTATTATGCCGACATCATGGAAGGCACCGACCTGCCCGCGATCGTGCTTGAGCAGATCGTGCATTTCTTCACCCATTACAAAGACCTTGAGCCCGAAAAATGGGTCCGCGTCGGCAAATGGGGTGGCCGCGAGGACGCTTATCGCGTGGTAGAGGATGCGTTGGAGCGCGCGCGGAAGCGCTGAGGCAGGAACAATTTGCGGACGCTGACCACCACCGCGCGCCCGGTCGGGTCGAGCAGCCCCGGCTGATAGCTTAAGGGCACATCGCCAAAGTCATCGCGCACCTTGGGTCGGACGTTGAAGATGTTGTCGACTTCCAGCCGCACCGAACTGCCGATCAGCCACGGATGTTTGGCGACCAGGTCGAATCGCTCGCCGAGATTGGCGAACAGTCGAAGGTCGACCGTGGTCATCGGCGCGAACTTGAGGTCGCCGGTATTGCCGCCTTCGACCCGCGTGCCGCTGCGCCAATTGCCCGACAGTCGCGCGCCGAAGCCGTTGTTCGACCAGCCGGTCTGCAGCTCGACGCGGTGGCGCGGCGTACCGCCCGACTGGCCGCTGGCATCGCCGCCGAGGAAATCGAGCTTGGGTAAACCATCGCGGATCGTCGCTTCGTCGACGAGGGTAACGGTATGAGTCATCGATAATTGGAGTCGGCCGCGATCGGTGCCGCCACCGCCAAACCTGCCGCCGCCGCCGCCAAACCCGCGACCGCCGCCGCCCGCGCCTTGCCCGCGGCCACCCCCGCCTTCGGGACGCGCAGCGCCTTCGGTCGCTCCCTGGCCCGGCGGGGTTTGTCCTTGAGGAGTCTGGCCTTGAGGCGCCTGGCCTTCGGGTGGGGTGAAGCGCAAGCGGAGTTGCTGGATCTGCTCGGACGAGGGCCGCGCCGACTTGAGCGGTTTGGTGAAGTCGAAGCCCCAGCGCAGCGTCTGGCGCCGCGACTGATCATAATTAACGGGGCGGAAATCGACACTGATCAAATTGCCACCGGCGCGAACGAACCGCTCGGGGAACGCGTCCTCGAGCGCGGCGCTTGGACCGGGCAAGCTGGCAATTGGATTGTCGATGGTCGAGCGTACATAGTCAGCGCGAAACCTGAGGTCGGTCTTTTCGAACGGCTTGAAATTGGCGCCGAGCTTGAACACCGACCGGCGATCAGCGTCGAGCGCGGGATTGCCGCCGCTGATGGCGATGACGTCGACCGTCTGGCCGGAGATGAAGTCGAACACGCGGGTGTCGGCGGTCTCGACCATCGGGTCGCCCAATTGCGCGATCGATGGGGCGCCCTCCTCGCGGGTCCAGCTGGCGATAAGGTTGAGCCGGTCGATCGGGGTCCAGTTGAGCCCCGCGCCATAAGTGGTCAGCGTGCCGAAGTCTGAGAGTTGCTCTAGCTCGACATTGGCGTTGGCGGTGAGCCGACCGACCGGGCTGTTCCTGACAATCGGCACGTCGAGATTGATCGAGCTGTTGCCACGATCCCGAGCAAGTGGGGGGCGGCCTGAATCGAGCTTCTGCGTATCGACACCGACCTTGACGGTCGCGCTGGCGTCGCCCGCGGGGAGCGTGAACAATGGCCCGCTGGCGATTGCGTCAATCACGCCCGACGTGCGGGTCGAACGCGATTTGTCGGTCTTGGTCGCGGAGCGGTCGCTGTTGCTTGTCGAGTGCGACCAATCAGCATTGCCGATCGCCGACCAGCGCCATTTGCCCTTGGTGCCGTTGAAATTCAGACCGACATGCGCGCTGTTGGAGGTTGTATCGCGGAGCAATGGAACAGTATCGAAGCCGAGCCCCGACTTGCCGTCGCTATGCTCGACTTCGGCATTCACGGTAGCGCCGACATCGCCGAGGACGGTGCGGGTGGCGGTCACGCTGCCGCGCACCAGCCGGCGCTCGCCAACTAGGCTGCGGAACCCGCGTTGGTCGATTTCGCCGGGGGCGAGCGAGGCGATGTCGATGCCGCGTTCATCCTCGTCGATCGCGCCATTGGCCTCGGCGTGGAGGTTGAAGGTGGTGCGCTTGTCGCGGTTAATCTGGACGCGGGTGCCGTCGGCCAGCCCGGTTACATAGCCGCCATCGGTCGCGGCGCCGCCATCGGCACGAAGCGCGGTCGAGTTGAAGCGCCGGCGGAGGACGAAATTGACCACCTTCTGGTCGGCGCGATAGCCATATTTGAGCGCGACTTCCTCGGGCAATATGTCGACCCGCTCGATCGCCTCGGGCGGGATATCGCGGAGCTCGCGGAAGCTGGAGATGCGCAGGCCGTTGAGCAGCAGCACCGGCTGCCCGGTGCCGCGACCGCGCGAACTGCCGATCTGCGGGGCGATCGCTTCCAGCAATTCAGTGATGCTGGTCGCGCCGGTAGCGCGGATGTCGCGGCTGCTGAGTTGATTTTCGGGCGGTATGTCGCCAATGACTGTGGCGCGTTCGCGCTGGCCGATGACGACGATCGCCTCTTCGCTTTCTTCGCTCTCTTCGTCCGCGACAGCGGGCATGGCCGGCGCGGGCGACGGCACCTGCTGTGCGACCCCGGGAGAAGCGGAGATAAAGCCAATCGCAAACCCTGCATGCAGCGCGGCGCGGCTCTTCGAAACATTCATTGCGCCGCGATGCCGCGGGGATGGTGAACCTGTGCTGACATAGCGCAACAGGTGTTGATCGAGCATCGTTCGAGGATCGTCATGCCGAACCAACGAACGAGCCTTCGTGGCGACCGGGACAATGGAAGAAGCCGCCGCGCAATGAATAGATAACGTCCCAGAGCGTCGTGATGATGGACTCTCATTGATCAAATCCCTATCTTTTTTCGTTTCCAAATCGAGTCGCTCTCTCCTGTACCGCGTTAAACTGCGTTGAGAAGGAAAGGTATCGACATGATCTATTTAAAGACTCTGTTCTTCATCTGCGCCTCTGCCCTAATATTCGGGTTAGGCGCTGTGCCAGCCATAGCCGGCGAAGTTACCGGCAATGGCAAGGACATCGACGTTAACGGCCGATCAATTTGTGCATTCTCTGGGCAGAATGACGGCAACCCGCCTCCCGGCCGCACGCAGTCCTTCGGGCAGAATGTGAGCAACGATCGCTTGGATCCGCGGAATTTCGATCCAGACTTCGAAGGCCCGTTCCATCCCTATCCGGGGTGGGCTTGCAACCCCAATAACGTCGACCTTCACGAAGGGAACTGATCAGCGCTGCTCTAGATGGCCGGTCTAGCGAGGATGTATTTCTGGAATGTCCTCGCTGGCCGACCCCGCCTGAATTCCATCGCATGGCCTGCCGCCAGTCACGGTCAAGAACTTTACTTTCTGCGTTGGCGCGATCGGTTACGCAAACAGCTTGAGCCCGGCGATGGCGGCGACGATGATCAGGATCAGCAGCAGCCGGACGAGGGTCGCGGGCTCGTCGAAATAGGCCATGCCGACCAGCACCGTCCCGACCGCGCCGATCCCCGCCCACACGGCATAGGCCGTGCCCATCGGGATCGTCCGGGCAGCGACTTCAAGCAGGCCCATGCTCAGCGTGACCGAGCCCAGGAAGGCGAGGGTCCACGGCAGGTTGCGAAAGCCGTCGACGAACCGCAGCGCGGTGGTGAAGCCGACTTCAAATAGCCCACCAAGGATCAACCACAACCAGGCCATGTTTCGCCTCCGCAACCATTCCGCCGGTCGGCGGTTGTGCGGGAATGGCAAAGCTCATCTCGATCGGCAAGCAAATCGCACCGTGGCGATTCCTGTTATTCTTTGCAGTGCTCATTGCGGGATGGGTCGTCGCGATCGGCACGCTTGACTGGTCGCAGGGGCTGCTTGCCGGGTTTGACGCGGCAGCGTTGATATTCCTCGCCAGCTGCCTGTCGACGTTTCGCTACGATGCAAAGCAAATGCGTGCGGGCGCGGCGCAGAACGACGCCAACCGCGCCATGCTGCTGGTCATCAGCTTCCTGCTGTCGGTGGTGATCCTGGCGGCCATCATTGCCGAATTGGGGCAAGCCAGGCTGGAGGCGTGGGACAAGGCGCTGGTTGCGGCCAGCCTGGTGCTGGTGTGGCTGTTCGCCAACGCGGTTTATGCGCTGCACTATACCCATTTATTTTACACGGCCGATGACGGCGGCAAGGACAGGGCGGGACTCTCATTCCCGAAAACGAAGGAGCCCTTGATGAGCGACTTCGTCTATTTCGCCTACACGCTAGGCGTGGCGGTACAGACTGCCGATGTGCAAATCACCTCGCCCCACATCCGCAAGGTTGTGACCGCGCATTGCGTCGCGGGATTCTTCTTCAACCTCGGCGTGCTGGCGATGACGATCAACGTGCTGGGGTCGAATTAGGGCCCAGACCCTAAACCGCAGCCTCGAGGCTGGGCGTCAAATCCTCGGGCCGGCGCGCGGCGAGGAAGCAGCCGGCGACGATCAGCGCCGCCCCGGCCAGCGTAAACAACGACACCCCCTCACCGAAGATCAGCCAGCCGAACGCCATCGCCCACAAGAACGACGTATATTCGGTCGCCGCGAGATAGCTCGCTTCGGCGCGGGCATAGGCCCAGGACAAGAGCAGCAGGGACGCGGTCGACAGGAACGCCGCGAGCAGGATGAACGGGATCTGGTCTGTCGGGGGGAAGTCGGCCCCGCCGAACAAAGGCCAGGCCGCGACCAGTAGCGCCGCGACGATCACATTCTGGAAAAAGGCGATCTCGATTGGTCCGGCGACCTGCGCCTGGCTTCGCATCAGGATGATGTTGACCGCATAACAGACCGCGGAGACGAGGATGGCGATGCTGCCGAGCAAGGCATCGCGCCCGAGATCGGCCTGCGCCTGACCGATGAAAATCAGCATCACCCCGGCAAAGGCGATCAGCGAAGCGCCGATGGTTTTGCGCCCGATGGTCTCGCCGAGAAGGGCGGCGGCGAGGAACAGCGAGATGAGCGGCGCGATGAACGCCAAAGCGATCGCCTGCGCCAGCGGGACCCGCGCCAGCCCCCAGAAGAAAAGCATTGCCATTACGAAGGTGAGGACACCACGAACCAGGTGAATCCGCATCGTCGAGCGCGACGGCCAGTTGGGCCGGGCGGCGAACAAGGTGCCAGACATCGCCAACCCAAACAGCATTCGCCACAACATGGTCGGATAGATGCCGAGCGCGATCACCAGCCCCTTCATCACCGCATCCATCCCCGAGAAGGTCGCGATTCCGAGGCTGCCGACGAGGAAGGCGGTGAGCGCGGTGGGGCGAGGACTGGCCATCAGCTGCCCATAGCCGAGGCGGCGATGAAAGCTAGCGGCCAAGTCAGCTAGCGAATTGTCATCCGGCCGTCTTAGCGGATTACCATCCGATCGGGGGTCATTTCGATCGTGCCCATGCGGCTGAGGAAGCTTTGGCCGAGCAGGGACATTTCGCTTCCCTCGAGGATTGCGCCGCCGACATTGTCGACTGACTTGCCGCCGAGGCTAACCCGATCGAGCGTTACCAACTTCCCGCGCACCTCGCCCGAGGCACCGCGACCGACCGCAGTGAATTCGGTCGGGAAGAACGGCAGCCCGACGCGGCGGGCGTCGGCGGCGGACAGCGCAACCCCGCTGGCACCGGTATCGACAAGGAAATGGACGGTGATGCCATTGACCTGGGCATCGGCGTAGAAATGCCCATCGGGCGCGCGCTGGAGCGTGGACCCCTGCCCCGAGACAACCGACGCGGCGAGCGAGGCATCAGCCCTGTCGCGATCAACGCGCCGCACGATGCGCGTCTCGCGGCTTGAATCGACGGCGGTCGTGCGTGCCGGTCGATCGCTCAGGCGCGACGGGAGCATCGCCCCGATCATCACGCCGACGATGATGATCAAAAGGTACGCTCGTGCCATGGGACCAGTCTTAGCGAGGCAGCGTAAACGAAGTGTTTCCGATCGTGGTCAGGCACCGTCCCGCAGCGACAAATAATCGCCCGACATGCTGACCTGGTCGACGCTTCCCAAAAACGACTGACCGAGCAGCGACAAAGTGGAGCTCTCGAGCACAACACCGCGAACATTCTCGACCCGGATGCCGTCAATCTCGATCGATTTGAGCATAACCCGCTGGCCGCGCACTGGGCCGCCCGCGCCTTCGCCGACGATATCGAAGCGCGACGGGTCGACCGCAACGCCGATCTTGCGCGCATCGTCCATTGTCAGCGCGACAATCGAGGCGCCGGTATCGACAATGAACTTCACCCCTGGTTTGCCGTTAACCTCGGCCCGGGTGAAGAAATGGCCGGTCGAGCCGCGCGTCAGCACCACTTCGCGGGCAGATCCGGAAACGGCCCCGGAATTGGCCGGCGCGGCGTCGCCGCGCGTCGGTTTCCCGCTCGGGAGTATAAAACCGACCAGCAGGCCGATGGCGACTACAAAAGCGAAGAAGCGGATCATCCCGCCGTCGATAGCGGGAACCGGTTAGGAAAGAATTACGCTGCGTCGGCAGTCTGGCTGATCCCGGCGTCAATCTCGGCCGCCTTGGCCTCGACCAGCCGCACGATATGATCGATCATGTCGGCATCCTGGACATGGTGATCGGTGACCCCCGACAGATAGACCATATGCTTGCCATTGCCGCCGCCGGTGAGGCCGATATCGGTCTCGCGCGCTTCGCCGGGGCCGTTGACGACGCAGCCCAGAACGCTCAGCGACATCGGGGTGCGGATGTGCTGGAGCCGCTCCTCCAGCGCCTGGACGGTGCGGATCACGTCGAACCCCTGCCGCGCGCAGCTCGGGCAGGAGACGACGCGGACGCCGCGATTGCGGATTCCCAGCGCCTTGAGGATCTCATAACCGACGCGGACTTCTTCCTCTGGCTCGGCTGACAAAGACACGCGGATGGTGTCGCCGATACCCGCCCACAACAGGCTGCCCATGCCGATCGAGGATTTGACCGTTCCGCCGATCAGCCCGCCGGCCTCGGTGATGCCCAAATGGAGCGGACAATCAACCGTTTCGGCCAGCTGGTGATAGGCCGCGACCGCGAGGAACAGGTCCGATGCCTTGACCGCCACCTTATAGTTGCGGAAAT
>JBDSOV010000007.1:0-2946 GCA_039914575.1 Sphingomicrobium sp. | reverse complement strand
GACGAGGCGCTGATGCTCGACCCCCACGGCTTCGTCGCGACCTGCAACTCGACCCATTTCTTCATCGTCCGCAAAGACGAGGTGTGGACCTCGTCAGGCGATTATTGCCTCGGCGGCATCACCCGCGAGAATGTCATCCTGATCTGCCGCGAAGCCGGAATTCCGGTGTATGAAAAGAATTTCTCGCTGACCGACGTCTATGGCGCCGACGAAGCGTTTTGCACCGGCACCTTCGCCGGGCTGACTCCTGTGCGCAGCGTCGACGGGCGGGTGCTGACCGACGAGCGCGGTCCAATGGTCGAGCGTTTGCAGCGGCTCTATGCCGAGCGGGTCGTGGCGGATGTTGCGGGGCGGTCTCGCCCGTGACCTTGCGGATCGCAATGTGGTCCGGCCCGCGCAACCTCTCGACCGCGATGATGCGCAGCTTCTCCAGCCGCGCCGACACATTCGTCACCGACGAGCCGTTCTACGGCGCTTATCTCAAGGCAACCGGCGACCGCCAGGCGATGGCCGATCAGGTGATTGCGGCGATGGATTGCGACTGGGCCCGCGTGGCCCGAACCATGACCGGACCGAGCCCGACCGGCGCGCCGATCTGGTACCAGAAGCATATGGCGCATCACATGGTCGGGCCCATCGCGCATGACGATTTGCCCTGGCTTCGCCACGCCTTCCTGATTCGCGATCCGGCACGGGTGGTGGCGAGCTATGCGGCCAAGCGCGAGGCGGTCCGGCCCGTGCATCTCGGCACCGCGCGCCAAGTCGAATATTTCGACCGCGAAGCCGACCGGCTCGGCCATGCCCCGCCAGTGATCGACAGCGCCGACGTGTTGCACAATCCGGCGGGGATACTCCAATTGCTGTGCGCCGCGCTGGGGATCGAGTGGGATCCGGCGATGCTTCGGTGGGAGCGGGGGATCAGGCCGACCGACGGAATCTGGGCAACGCATTGGTATGACAGTGTCGCGTCCAGTGATTGCTTCGGGCCGCCCGACGACAAGCCGGTCGACCTTGGCCCCAACGAGGAAAAGGTCGCCGCCGCCTGCCGCCCCGATTACGATTATCTGTCCCGTTTCGCCTTGAGGAGTCGTTGATGATCATTCGCGCTTTGCTGACCGCAGTTTCGCTGATCGCAGTTTCCACTGCTGGGTCCGCCGCACCCACCTACATCCACGCGGGGCGGGTGATGGCGGTGCCGGGCAAACCGATGCTCGGCCCCTCGACCATCATCGTCGACGGCGGGCGGATCGTCTCGGTCCAGGCTGGCCACGTCGCTGCGCCAGCCGGTGCGGCGATGGTGGACCTGCGCGACAAGATCATCCTGCCCGGACTGATCGATAGCCACGTCCATCTCGCGTCCGACCGCGCCGGTTTGGAAGGCGCGGCGGCGGCGCTAAGCGACAGCGACGAACTCGGCGCGTTCGAAACCCAGTTCAACGGAATGAAGACGCTTCGCGCAGGCTTCACCACGGTCCGCAACCTGGGGGATGGCGGCGCGGTCATGGCGCTTCGCGACGCGATCGGGCGCGGCTGGGTCCAGGGACCGAGGATCGTCGACGCCGGCCAGTCGATCTCGACTACCGGCGGTCACATGGATCGTCGCAATGGCATTAGTGACGAAATGGCCGAGCGCCTGCCCGCGCCCGAAAATCTGTGCGATGGTCCCGACGAATGCCGCAAGGTGGTCCGCAACCAGATCGGGCGCGGGGCCGACGTCATTAAGTTCGCGACCACCGGCGGGGTCAACAGCGGAACCGGCCTTGCCACCCGGATGCTGGAGGCCGAGGCGCGAGCCCTGGTCGAGACCGCGCACGCCTACGGGCGCAAGGTCGCGGTCCATGCCCACGGCGCCGAGGGCATCAAACTGGCGCTTCGGGCAGGCGCCGACTCGATTGAACACGGGACGGTGATGGATGCCGAAATCATCGCTTTGATGAAGAGGAATGGCACTTATTACGTGCCCACCTTATCGACCGTGAACGGCTATCTCGAGCGTCTCGCGGCCAACCCCAACGCCTATCGTCCCGAGGTCAAGAAACAGATCGACTGGCGCATCGGCATCACCGGCCAGTCGTTGCTCAAGGCGGTACCAGCCGGGGTCAAGATCGCCTTCGGCACCGACGCCGGAGTCAGCAAGCATGGCCGCAACGCCGACGAGTTCGAACTGATGGTCAAATATGGCATGACCCCGACCGAGGCGATCAAGGCGGCGACGGTCAACGCCGCCGATCTGCTTGGCCTCGCCAGCGAGATCGGCACCATCGAACCCGGCAAAAGCGCCGACCTCATTGCGGTGACAGGTGATCCGCTGGTTGATGTGCGGGCGCTGAAGTCGGTCGACTTCGTCATGGCGCGAGGGGAGGTTGTCACTTCCACCCGTTGACCTCTCACCTATTCCCCCGTAATGGCCCGCTCGTCCGAAGGGTACCCCGCGATTCTGTCGCATCCTTACGGGCAAGAGCTGAACATTGCTCCACGATGCGAAGGCCGGTGACCGCAAGGATCGCCGGAGTTCGCGCATTTCGCACATCTGTGCGGATATGGGCGCAAAAGTAACCGTCAGGGACTTCCTGGCAACGAAAGGTGAAGGCTTCATGCCGACGATTAACCAGCTGGTCCGCAAGGGCCGGGACCCGCAGAAGGCCAAGTCCAAGGTCCCTGCGATGGAGCAGAACCCGCAAAAGCGCGGTGTTTGCACGCGTGTCTATACCACCACCCCGAAGAAGCCGAACTCGGCGTTGCGCAAGGTTGCCAAGGTCCGCCTGACCAACCAGCGCGAAGTCATCAGCTACATTCCGGGCGAGGGCCATAACCTGCAAGAGCATAGCGTCGTGCTGATCCGCGGCGGCCGTGTGCGCGACCTTCCCGGTGTGCGCTATCACGTGCTTCGCGGCGTGCTCGACACGCAGGGTGTGAAAGACCGCCGTCAATCGCGTTCGAAGTACG
>JBDSOV010000253.1:0-5158 GCA_039914575.1 Sphingomicrobium sp. | reverse complement strand
CTTTCTGTTTAAGAAACTCAAGCCACTGGTCAGCGGCTTTTTCGCTGCTAGCATGACCGACTTTCAAGGTGGAGAGACAATCATGGCGGCAGCGCAGGCGGACACGGATCTCGGCTGGCGCAAGTCCCTTCCCGAAGGATTACGTCCCTATACCGAAGCCGCGCCAGTCGCTGCTTTCTTCCTCGGCGTATCGTCGGGCTTCCCTTATGCGATGATCGGCGCGACGCTGACCACGCGGCTGGCGCAGGACGGGCTCGACAAGAAAAGCATCACCGCCTTCAGCCTCGCTTTTCTTGTCTATAATCTAAAATTCCTGTGGGCGTGGGTGGTTGACGGCGTGCGGCTACCGATCCTCGGGCGATTGGGGCAGCGTGTGTCGTGGCTGCTACTGTCCGGGGTGCTGGTGATTGCGGCGGTCGCCAATCTGGCGTTCGTCGATCCATCGGCGAGCCTCCTCACGACCGCCTATGCGGCGGTGCTCGTGGGCATTGCGGGCGCGACTTTCGACATCGTCATCGACGCCTATCGCATCGAGATTTTGAAGCCGCGGCAATTGGGCGTCGGATCGGGCATGGTGCAATATGGCTGGCGCATCGGGTCGGTCGCGGCGGGCGCGCTGGCGCTGGTGTTGGCAGCGCGGGTCGGCTGGGAAATCGCCTATCTCGCCTGCGCCGGGTTTGCTTTGCCGGCGATGATCACCGGCCTCGTGTTTGGCGAGCCGGAACGCCATCGCGAGCCCCAGCGGCGGCGCGGAATGAGCGAGGCGCTCGGCGCGGTGTATCGACCGTTCACCGAATTTTTCCAGCGTCAGGGCGCGTTTCTCGTGCTGCTTTTCATCCTGCTCCACAAGATTGGCGACACGCTCGCCAATTTGACGCTGCGGCTGCTGCTTGACGATCTGTCGTTCACCAATGACGAGATTGCGATTTACGACATCGGGGTCGGTTTCTGGGCTTATCTGATCGGCATTTTCGTCGGCGGGGTGCTTTATTCGAAGCTCGGAATGAAGAAATCGGTTCTGATCAGCCTGGTGCTGATGGGTGTGTCGAATTTCAGCGTCGCGCTGCTGGCCCAGGCGGGACATAGCAATTGGGGCCTGGCCGGTACCATCGCGTTCGAGAATTTCGCCAGCGGGATCGGGGGGGTGACCGTCGTCGCATACTTCTCGGCGCTGTGCGACCTGCGCTTCACCGCCTCGCAATACGCGCTGATTTCGGCTGCGGCGAGCATTGTCGGGCGGCTCATCACCGGGACCAGCGCGGGGGCGCTGGTCGAGGGCATGGGCTATGTCAATTTCTACCTGCTGACGACGCTCGCCGCGCTCCCCGGGATATTGCTGTTCTGGTGGATGATGCGTGTCGGACTGGTCGACAGTTCGATCGGAACGGCGGGCACCGAGGGCGAAGGCGGTGCGCGCGAGACAGATGCCTAATCCGGCCGCTCGCCGTTGAGCGCGAGCGCCGACCCCGCGAGGTAGAGCGATCCGGCGATCAGGCGCGGGGAGGGGAGGTCGGTGAGCGCTTCCTCCAGCGATTCGGCGGCGCGGCCATTGTAGCGCCGCGCTAGGTCGGCGGGGAAATGCGCGTCATGGTCGGGGATCGGCACGAAGGTCAGCGACAAAGCGTGGGGCGCGAGCGCATCGACGATCGCGGCGGCGTCCTTGCCCGCGAGGATTCCGAGGATCAGGTGCATCGGGCCGCGCGCTCTGAGCAAAGCGGCGAGCGCGGCGGCGGCGTCGGGGTTGTGGGCGCCGTCGAGCCAGGTTTCGACGCCGCGCGTCAGCGGGCCGTTGGCGAGGCGCTGGAAGCGGGCGGGCCAGATGGCGGAAGCGATGGCGCGGGTGAACGCAGCGCGGGGGACCGGGAGGACTTGCTGCGCGGCGAGCATCTGCCACGCGAGGTTGGCGTTGCGGATTTGGTGATCGCCGGGGAGCGAAGGGATTAGCGTCGGGTCGTGGCTCCAGTCGCGGCCTTCAAGCAGGACCGGAGCGCCAGCGTCCGCCGCGACCCGTTCAACTGCTGCGAAAGCGTCGGCGGGTTGGGCCAGACAGACAAGCGGCACGCCGCGGCGGGCGATGCCGGCCTTTTCGGCGGCGATCCCGGCTAACGTGTTGCCCAAGAAATGCTGGTGATCGAGGCCGATGCTGGCGATCCCGGTGACCGAGGGCGTGGCGATGACATTGGTCGCGTCGAGCCGTCCGCCGAGCCCGACTTCGAGCACCACTGCATCGGCCGGCATTTCGGCAAAGGCGAGCAAGGCGGCGGCGGTGTTGACCTCGAACAGGCTGCCGCCGACCAAGTCATTGGCGTCGAGCACGCGAGCCATGACCTCGGCCAATTGGGCGTCGGTGATCAACTGTCCGGCAAGGCGGATGCGTTCGTTGTAGCGGACCAGATGCGGGCTGGTGAAGACGTGGACCTTGTGCCCCGCCGCCTCCAGCCCGGCGCGGAGGAAGGCGCAGGTCGAGCCCTTGCCGTTGGTTCCGGCGACGTGGAACACCGGCGGCAGCGACTCATGTGGTTGCCCGAGCGCGGCGAGCAACGCGGTGATTCGCTCCAGCCCGATCTGGTCATCGTCGACATATTGCGTCGCCTGGCGCGCGATCAGCGCCGCGAGCCGCAGATTGGTGGCCTTCACCACCTCCTTCATCAAGCGGCTTTCTTGCCCTTGCCTCGGCCCGGCGCGAGATAATCGACCAGCGTCGCGAGGCGATCCCTCAGCTCATGGCGGCGCACCACCATGTCGATGATGCCGTGCTCGAGCAGATATTCGGCGCGCTGGAAGCCCTCGGGGAGCTTCTCGCGGATGGTCTGCTCGATCACCCGCTGCCCGGCGAACCCGATCAAGGCATCGGGTTCGGCCAGCTGGACGTCACCAAGCATCGCGTAGGAAGCGGTAACCCCGCCGGTGGTCGGGTCGGTCAGCACGACGATGTAGGGCATGCCGGCCTCCTTGAGCTCGGCCAGCGCCACGGTGGTGCGCGGCATTTGCATCAGCGACAATATCCCCTCCTGCATCCGCGCGCCGCCGGCGGCGGTGAACAGGACGTAAGGCACCTTGGCGGCGATCGCGGCGCGGACCCCGGACAGGAAGGCGCCGCCCACGCCGATCCCCATCGATCCGCCCATGAATGCAAAATCCTGGACCCCGACCACCACCTTGCGGCGGCCGATCAGCCCCTCGGCATTGAGCAAAGCGTCTTTTTCGTTGGTCGCGGCGCGCGCCGCCTTGAGCCGCTCGGAATAGCGCTTGGTATCGCGGAACTTGAGCGGATCTTCGCGCACGTCGGGCGAGGAAATCAATTTGTAATTGCCGCCGTCGAAGATCTGGGCGAACCTCGCTTTGGGGCCGATCCGGTCATGATGATCGCAGCGCGGGCAGCAGAACAGATTGTCCTCCCACTCCTTGGTGAACACCATCGCGTCGCACTTCTTGCATTTGTGCCACAGATTGTCGGCGGTCTGCCGCTTGGGCAGGAAAGGAAGTCCGTTGCGAACCCGGCTCAGCCAGTTCATTTCAATTCTCCAACCAGTTCAAAGCGTCGCGGCGATTGCGCGGAGCGCCGCGTCGGGGTCGGCGGCGGCGGTGACGGGGCGGCCGATGACCAGGATCGACGCGCCGGCGTCGATCGCCGCGCGCGGCGTGATGACGCGTTTCTGGTCGCCGATTGCACCGTCGGCCAGGCGCACCCCGGGAACGACGAAGAAACCGTCGTGCCAGCCGCGGCGGACCTCAGCGACCTCGGCCCCCGAGCAAACGATCCCGTCGAGCCCGGCCTCGCGCGCCAAATTGGCGAGGCGCGCGACCTGCTGGTCGGGTTTGCCGCCGACGCCGATGTCCTTGAGGTCGGCGCCATCGAGGCTGGTCAGCACGGTGACCGCGACGACCTTGGTCGAGGCCGGGGCGCAGGCCTTGGCTTCCTCGAGCATCGAGCGGCCACCCGCGGCGTGGACGGTGAGGATCGCCGGTTCGAGCCCGCGCAACGCTTGGACTGCCTTGGCGACGGTGTTGGGAATGTCGTGAAGCTTGAGGTCGAGAAAGATCGGCAAGCCTTCATGGGCCAGATCGGCGACCCCCGCCGGGCCATTGGCAGCGAAGAATTCGAGCCCGAGCTTGATCCCGCCAGCATGGCGCTTGACCGCCTTGGTGATGGCTTTGGCACGGGCGAGGTCGGGGGTGTCGAGCGCGACATAAATGCGGCTGGTCATAATTCGGAATCTTGCCGCGGGGCAGGCGGGGCCGGGACGGGCCGCACTTCGAGCGCGATGCGCCGCTTCAACTGCCACAATTTGCCGCGCATCACCAGCCAGGTCGGCAGGAAGCCCGCCGCGAACACCGCCGCGAGCAGCACCGGAATCTTGATGTCGGCCTGCAGATTGCTCCACAAGTCGATCGTCACGTCGCGCCAATTGTTGCTCGCGATGATCGCGACCAGCACCGCGACCAGCACCCACAGCAGAGTCTTGAGGAATTGCATATGGGCGGGCTCTTAGGCGAGTGGCGCGGCATATTCCAGTTCGGGCGTCATTCGTCGTTCCTCGGCCTCGCTTCGGCGCAGCGCGGCGCGGCACCGATTGAGCCCGCCCGCGAGGCTCGCCAAAGCGGTTAGGGGCGAGAGGAACATCTTCATTTGGAACGGCAATTGCAAATCGGACTGGGCGGATTCGCGCTGGTCGTGGGGCTGCTCGCGGCTGCCGGCAACGTGCTCCGACTTGGCGCCGAAAAAAACGCAGCCGCGTCGGCGGCGGCAGCCTATCTCTCGCTCTCCAAGGTCTCGCCTACCGACCGCCGCGACATCGACTATGTCCGCCTCGACCAACGCCTGCGGCGAATGGCGCAGCAGCCGTCGATGGTCGGGATGGCGGTCGGTGTGGTCGAGAATGGCCGCATCACCTTTTTGAACGGTTATGGCGAAACCATCGCCGGGTCGGGCGACAAGGTGACGCCGATGACGGTGTTTCGCTGGGCCTCGGTGTCGAAGGGCGTGGCGGGAACGATGGCGGCCAAGCTCGCCGAGCAGGGCAAACTCGATCTGAACGCCCCGATTGCCCATTATTCGAGCTCGCTCAAGCTTCCCGGCGGAACCGAATATAGCGCCACTCTGGGTGATGTCCTGAGCCACCGACTTGGGATTTACCGCAACGCCTATGACGATAAA
>JBDSOV010000046.1:0-17258 GCA_039914575.1 Sphingomicrobium sp. | reverse complement strand
GGCGCCTCGCGGCACAGATATTCGATCGCATCCTGGTCGCCGAGCCAGTCCGAGCCCTTGACGGTGTCGTACATGTGCCAGGTCCAGTGATCCGGCCCCATGTTGCCTAGACTCGCCGCAATCCCGCCTTGCGCCGCGACGGTATGGCTGCGGGTCGGGAACACCTTGGTGATGCAAGCGGTCTTCAGCCCCTTGCCGGCCGCGCCCATGGTGGCGCGAAGCCCCGCTCCGCCAGCGCCGACGACGACGACATCATAGACATGGTCGATGATCTTGTAGGCGGTCATTCGGTCAGGCTCCGAAGGCGATCTTGGCGAGGCTAAATAGCGCCAGCGACCCGGCGCCGACCCCGACAAACGTCAGCATGCCATGGAGCAGCAAGCGGCTGCCCTCGTCATGGACATAGTCGTCAACCACGGTCTTGAGCCCTTCAACCGCATGAATGTAGGCGGTGATCACCAGCAGTGCCATCGGCACCGCACCGCTCGGTGCTTGCAGCCATTCGGTCAGGGTCAGCCGGTCGAGTGACGGCAGCAACAACAATGACAGTATCAGCCACAGGCCAAGCAATAGCGACGCCGCGCTGGTCAGCCGCTCGCGAAGCCAATGCTCGGCCCCATGCTGCGCCGATCCGGTACCGCGAACCTGCCCCAAGGGAGTCGAACTTTTCTCCGTACTCATGCCCAAATTCCCATAGTGATCGCCCAGGTCAGGGCGGTGAGAAATAACGACCCGGCGATGGTCAGCGCCGCGAACAGGCGGTTGATGCGAAGCTCGTAGCCCGCGCCTGTATCCATCACCAGATGGCGGATACCCGACAAAAGATGCTGCCAGAAGGCCCAGGTCAGTCCAACCAGTACCATCAGGCCGACCGGCGTTATCGCCAGCTTAACGAACTTTTCATAGTCATCCGCCCCGGTGGCAAGCGCCCACAGCCACCAGGTCAGCAGCGCCAGCCCGGCGACGGCGAGCGCCCCGCCGGTCACACGGTGAAGGATCGAGACCAACATGCCGGGTCCCCATTTCCAGATCGTCAGATGCGGCGACAACGGCCGGTCGGGATTTCGGGTCATGGAACCTCATTGCGAAGCGTGGCGGTGAAGGTCCCGTTCCCTAAGCAGCATCGAGTGGAGTCGCAAGCCGAGGCGAACCACTAACCCGGCTTTAACCATTGCCGTCGCATAGCTTGGGCCAGCGACATTCAAGCATATGGGAAATGACGAGATGGGGACCGTGGTCGGCTCAAATTCAGGCAGTGATTATGATCTGGCGCGGGGGCTCACTCTGTATGACCCGGCCGGCGATCTCGCCCATCGGTCACGCGAATTGTGGTCGCAGCTGGAGGCGGACTCGCTGGCGATGGCGCGTGAATTCTGGGCACGCTACGCCCAGTCTCCCGAACTTACCGTGCCGTTCGACATGGGCCAGATCGACGAACATGCGGCCAAGATCCAGCCGTTTATCGCGATGAAATTCTCGGCCATCGAGCATCCCGAATGGACGACCAAGGCGCGCACGTTTGTCGAGCGTGCGTTCGCTGCCGGATTGACCCTGTCGACCCTGCTCGCCGGCCTGTCGGCGGAAACAGAGTCGGCGTTCGTTATCCTTCGCCGCCGGATTAGCGACGAGGCCGAACTGGTACGATTCGCCCGCACCTTGTCCGAGGTCCAGGCGGTCGAGGTCGATTGTTTCATCCACCACGCCATCGCACTGGCCCGCGGCGAGGGCGAGAAAATCCATTCGCGCCGTGCCAATGATTTCAACGGCAAAGTGCTCGGCATCGTCCAGAGCTGCACCCAACAAAGCGAGGGGCTGCGCAGCCAAGCCTCGGCCACCAGCGCATCGGCGCGCGGCATGCTCGGCAAGACCAGCGAAGTCGCCGCCGCCGCCGAACAATCGGCCACCGCGATGCGCGAAGCCGCCCAGACCGCAGCCGGTTTGATCCGCGCCATCGAGGATGCCCGGTCCGAGGTCGAAGTTGCCTCAGACGTCGCCACCCGCGCGGGGGGGCAAGCCGAAGAAGCTGTCAAGGTATCCAAGGCGCTGTCGACCCATGTCGAGGCAATCGAATCGATCCTCGGCCTGATCCGCGACATCGCCGGCCAGACCAATTTGCTCGCTCTCAACGCGACCATTGAAGCGGCCCGTGCCGGTGACGCCGGTCGCGGCTTCGCGGTCGTCGCGCAAGAAGTGAAGAGCCTGGCCAGCCAGACTGCGCGAGCCACCGACGACATCACCGCCAAGATCACCGCGATCCAGCAGGCAACCCGCCAGACGGTCGATTCCAATGCCTCGATTCAGTCGACCGTCGAGGAAGTGCAGACCAGCGCCGACCGCATCCGCCAGGCGATGGAATTGCAGGCCCAGACAGTGACGATGATCACCGCCGCGGTCGACGAAACCGCGCTGGCCGCCGATTCGATGAGTTCGACCATCGCCGCGATCCGCAGCGATACCGAAAATGTCGCGCAGGACATCGACGGCGTCGAGCAGGGTTTCGGCCGCTTCTCAGCGCAGATCGAGGAATTCCGCGCGACCACCAGCGCGTTCGTGGCGACCTTCGCCGCTTAGGGCCTGGGCCCTGCAACCTCTTTGCCCCCGCCCGGCGATTCGCTAGGCTGGGGCAATGAACATCCTGCTCACCGGCGCAAGCCGCGGAATCGGCGAGGCCACGCTCGCCGCCCTCACCGATGCCGGCCACCGCGTCGTCGGCCACTCGACCGCCGGCAGCGCGACCTTGGTCGCCGCCGACTTCACCGATCCCGACGCCCCGCGCTGCCTGTGGCAAGCCGCGTTCGACCGCCTCGACGGTCGGATCGAAGTGCTGGTTAATAACGCCGGGGTGTTCGAGGGCGTGGCCGACAATGCCGGGGATGATGAATGGCATGCCGCCTGGGCGCGCACCTTGACCATCAACCTGCAGGCCAGCGCAGATCTGTGCCGCCTCGCCCTCGCCAGCTGGCGTGGCGCGGGCACTGGCGGACGCATCGTCAATGTCGCCAGCCGCGCCGCTTATCGCGGGGATTCGCCAATGCACTGGCATTATGCCGCGTCCAAGGCCGGCATGATCGCGATGACCAAAAGCATAGCCAGAGGCTACGCGCACGAGAGCATTTACGCCTTCGCGGTGTGCCCCGGCTTTACCGCGACCGGGATGGTCGAGGAGTATATCGCCAGCCGCGGCGGCGAGAAGTTGCTTGGCGACATCCCCTTGGGCCGCCCTGCCACCCCCGACGAGATCGCCGAGACGATCCGCTGGCTGGCATGCGACGCCCCGCCATCGGCGACCGGCGCGGTGATCGATGTCAACGGTGCCAGCTATGTTCGCTAGCCTCGTCGCGCTCGCGCTGGCTGCTGGCCCTGCATCCATCGCCGAATGGCAAGAGCAATGCGCGGGCAAGGACGGCTGGAGCGACCCCGCGCCGCCGATCAGGATATACGCTAACACCTACAACGTCGGAACCTGCGGTATCGTCGTGCTGCTGGTCACCTCGCCCGAAGGTCACGTGATGATTGACGGAGCGACCGCCGAGGCCGTGCCGGGAATCGCTGCGAACGTCGCTCGGCTCGGCTTCCGCATGCGCGACGTCAAATGGCTGCTCAACAGCCATGAACATATCGATCACGCTGGCGGGCTTGCAGCGTTGAAGCGGTTAAGTGGTGCCCGGCTCATGGCGCGCGCTCCGGCGGTCAAGTCGCTTGCAACGGGCAAGACCGATCCAGCCGATCCGCAAGCTGGCCTGATCGGCGATTTCGAGCCTGTTATTGTCGATCGCGTAATAGACAACGACGATCAGCTCCGTCTTGGAAAACTGAAAATCACATCCCACGCCACGCCCGGCCATACCGACGGCGGCACTAGCTGGAGCTGGCTCTCATGCGCCGGATATCCCTGCCGTCGCATTGTCTTCGCCGACAGTGTCAGCGCCCCCTCGCGAAACGGCTACCGCTTCACCGATCACCCCGAGCGGGTCGCGCCTTATCGCACGACATTCGCTCGAATTGCCGCGGTCGATTGCGATATACTTGTCACCCCCCATCCAGCAGCGAGCAACCTGATCGGCCGTCTTGCGCGTAAGTCGGCGCTCGATCGTGGAGCTTGCGCTGCTTATGCCGCGCGCGGCCGCGCCGGGCTCGAGCAGCGACTGGCGAGCGAGGCGAAAAAGTGAGCTGGCGGGTCACGCTTCACTGCACGCGCGCCGAGGCCGAAGCGGTGCCCGACAGCGACCATCTGTTCCAATTCTCCGATGAGCCGCCGGTGATCGTCGCCGACGAGCCCGACCCCCACGCCCCCGACGACTGGCGTATCCACGCCTATTTCAGCGACCAGCCGACCACCCAGGAACTGGTGCTGCTTGGCCGTCTCGCCGCCGGGTCCGAGCCCGATGTCGACCATCTCGGCGAGGATGATTGGGTGACGATGAGCCAAGCCGGGCTCGAGCCGATCCGCGCCGGACGCTTTGTCGTCCACACCCCGAGCCACGCCCCCGATCCCGACGCGATCAATTTCGAGATCGATGCCGGGCTCGCGTTCGGCACCGGCCAGCATGACACCACCGCAGGCTGCCTCGCCGCGCTCGATCGGCTTGAAAGGTCAGGCAAAAGTTATTCCAACATCGCCGATATCGGCACCGGCACCGGCCTGCTCGCCTTCGCGGCGCTTAGCCTGTGGCCCGAAGCCAAGGGCATCGCCACCGACATTGACCCGATCAGCATCGACGTCACCGCCGACAATGTGCGGATCAATCACGTCGTCATCGGCCACGCGCCAGGTGAGCTGCTGCTGGTGGTAGCCGACGGGATGGACCACGAAATGCTGGTCGCGCGCGCGCCGTTCGACCTGATTATCGCCAACATTCTTGCTGGGCCGCTGATCGACTTAGCGCCAAGCTTCGCCAAAGCGGCCGCTCCCGGCGCGACGATGGTGCTAGCGGGCCTGCTCGACACCCAGACCGATGCGGTCATTGCCGCCTACGAAGCGCAAGGCATGACCGTCACTGAACGCGGCGACGGTGAGTGGTGCGTGCTGATATTGGAAGCAGCCTGATCATCGCGCCTTGCGGATCGCCTGAGCGGTGATGTCGGCAATATGGTCGACCAACGCCTTGCCTGTCGCGATCGTCTTATCCGCCGGCGCCAGCGCAACGCCATTGATCGAAAACTTGCCCGCGGCGATCCGCTCCTTCATCCGCACCGATGCCGGATCGACCGACAGCATGATGCTCTCGGCGGCGAGCTCGTCATGTATGCCCTGATCGATTTCCTTGTAACCACGCGCCGCCAGCCAGCGTTGCCGGCCCGGCCAGTCATAATATTCGGAAACGAACAGCGCGCGCGACCCCGACCCCGACCAGGCCTTGTCCAGCGCCTCGGCGACCAACTTCATTCCTTGCTGGTTGCCGCCGCTGTCGCCGATGAAGATAATGTGCCGGAACCCGTGCGCCTTTAGCGACCGGGCAATATCGGTCAGCAGGGCGCGGAAAGTCGCGGCTTCGACACCGATCGTCCCAGGATAGAGCATCGCATCCGACGGCGGGTCGATCGAACCCTCGGGAACGAACGGCACGATTGGCGCGACGAGCGCGTCACCAAGCTTGCGAGCGGTGGCCTCGGCGGTGGCGCGAAGGATGACATTATGCTTGCCGGTGACGAGGAAGGGGCCATTCTGTTCGACTCCCCCGGTAGGAATGATCACTGTGGTCTTGCCCGCGCGAATAGAGTCGCGAACTTCCATCCAGGTTAGTTGCTCGACCCACACATTGTCCGCTGCCGCAATCGGCCGCGGTGCATTGGGATCTGGCGCATACGCCGCGTCGCTTGCACCGGGTCTGGGCGGAGTTCCCTGTCCCATCGCGGGCATTGCCGCCGCGAAACTAAGCGTGATCAAACATGCAAAGCGCATCGACTTTTCCCCCGATCTTTGCATCACGCTAGCACGGGCCCCGGACGATGGCACGCCGCGCCGCCAGTCCCGCCACAGAGTCGGTGGAACCCGCTTCGACAATGAGCGTTCGTTACGCAACGAAAACCAAGTTCATCAGGGAGTGACAAACATGGCCGATGACAACGACCCGACCATCGAACGAACCACGATCGTCGAGACCGGCGGCGGCGGCAATGGCGGAATCCTCGCCGTCGTGCTGCTGATCATCGTCGTGTTGGTCCTGCTGTTCGTGTTCAGGGACGAGCTCGGCTTCGGCGGCGCCAAGGACACCGACATCAACATCCCCAATTCGATCGAGGTCAACATCAACTGATTCTGAGCAAATGCGATAGGGCGGTCTCGCAAGGGGCCGCCCTATCTGCGTCAGGCGCACCGATTTGAACTTGTCGCCGCTGCGTCGTAACGCTTAGCCCATGACCCACCCGTTCGATCTCCAGCGAATCCACCATGCGGCCTATCGCTGCAAAGACGCCAAGGCGACGGTCGATTGGTACGCCCAAGTCCTCGGCATGCGCTACACCAATGCCTTTGCCGAGGATCATGTCCCCTCGACCGGCGCCTACGACCCATACATGCACGTCTTCCTCGATTGCGGTGGCGGCAATGTCATCGCCTTCTTCGAGCTTCCCAACCAGCCCGAGATGGGCCGCGACCCCAACACTCCTGAATGGGTCCAGCATATCGCCTTCGAAGTCGCCGACCTCGACACATTGGTTGCGGCCAAGGCGCATATCGAAGCGCAGGGCGTCGAGGTTCTCGGCCCCACCTTCCACGGCATTTTCCGGTCGATCTATTTCTTCGACCCCAACGGCCATCGGCTCGAGCTTGCCTGCAACATCGGCACCCCCGACCAATATGCCGAACTTGAGCGGGTCGCGCCGCTGATGCTCGACGAATGGGACCGGACCAAGAAAGCCCCGACCCACGCCCATTGGCTCCATGTCGATCCCGGTTCGCTGGCCGAATAAGGAATAGCTCACAATGAAACTCGCTTCCCTAAAGGGCGGCCGCGACGGCCGGCTGGTGGTAGTCTCGGACGATCTGGCTTATTATGCCGACGCCGCGCACATCGCCCCGACGCTGCAGTCCGCGCTCGACGATTGGAACCGGGTCGAACCGGCGTTGCGCAACCTCGCCACCGATCTCGAGCATGGCGCGATCCCGCGCGAACGGTTCCACGAACGTGAGGCGGCGGCGCCCCTGCCCCGCGCGTATCAGTGGGCCGACGGCTCGGCCTATGTGAACCATGTGGCACTGGTGCGGCAGGCGCGCGGAGCGGAGATGCCCGACAGCTTCTGGCATGATCCATTGATGTATCAGGGCGGATCGGACGGCTTCTTGGCGCCCCGCGACGACATCCCGCTCGCCGACGAAGCCTGGGGCTGCGACCTCGAGGCGGAAGTGGTGGTCGTCACCGGCGATGTGCCACAGGGCGTGTCACCCGCAGACGCGCTGAACCATGTCCGGCTGGTCGGGCTGACCAACGACGTCAGCTTGCGCAACCTAATCCCCGGCGAGCTCGCCAAGGGCTTCGGCTTCTTCCAGTCCAAGCCGGCGTCGAGCTTCTCGCCGGTGTTCGTCACCCCCGACGCCCTCGGGGACCGCTGGGCCGATGGCAAGCTGACAGGCGCGATCGAAGTCGATCTCAACGGCGCGCCGTTCGGTCGGGCGCAAGCCGCCGAGGACATGACCTTCGATTTCGGCACCCTGATCGCCCACGCCGCAAAAACCCGCAAACTCGGCGCCGGGACGATCATCGGCTCGGGCACCGTTTCCAACCGCGACGCCGACGGCGGACCGGGCAAGCCGGTCGCGGCAGGCGGGCTTGGGTATAGCTGTATTGCCGAGGTGCGCATGGTCGAGACCATCCTGCGTGGTGCGCCCGAAACCGAATTCCTCAAAGCCGGTGACCGGGTCGCCATCACCATGCGCGACGAGCGGCATCATCCGATTTTTGGAACGATCGATCAGCAAATCGTGGCCGGTTAGAGGAGCCCGCGGCTTTCGCCCATCAGGCGGGCGAGACCATGCAGCGCGGCGAGGTTGGGCGCGGGCACGCCGACCCTCTCGGCGATTTCCAGCGGCGCGGCAAGCAATGCGTCGAGCTCGATCGGCCGCCCGGCTTCCACGTCCTGCAACATCGAGGTCTTGAACGCCCCGAGCGTCGCGGTGACTGCCAGCCGGTTTTCGCCGCTCTCGCTGATCGGGCAGGCAATTGCCGCGCCGATCGCGGCCGCTTCGGCCATGCAGGCCAAGGTAAAGGCGCGGGTCCCGGAATTGGCGAGGATTCGGTCGGCGGTCGCCAGGGTCAGCGCGGAAATGGGGTTGGTCGTCATATTACCCCACAATTTATACCAGATGGCGCGGCGGATGTCGGGGATCGCCTCGCCCGCTAGCCCTGCATCGACAAGCAATGCGGCCAATGCGTTGGCGCGCTCGCTTGACCCGCCGCCTGGCTCGCCGACCAACAGGCGGTCGAGCATCGCCACCTCGATCCGCGCCGAGCTTGCGCGCCGGCAGGCGGCATGGACGACGCAGCCCAGCACCCGGTCCATGGGCAATGCGGCCGCAATCCGTCCGGCGGGATCGACGCTGGAGAGCGGCGCGCCGTCGACAAACCACCACGGCACGCCATTCATCATCGGCACGATCAAGGTGTCGGGCCCAATCAACGGCGCCGCCGCTGCGGCTACCTCGGCCATGGCCGGTGCCTTGACCGCGATCACCAGCACATCCTGCGCGCCAAGTGACCGGGCGTCGGTAACAATGAGGGGATGCGCGGCCCGCTCTTCGCCCTGCTCGACGATCGTGATTCCTTCCGCCAACGCATCGGCAGTCGCGCGCCGCGCCAGCACTGACACGTCGTGTCCGGCGATCACGAGCCGCCCCGCGACCCAGCCGCCAATCGCCCCGACGCCGATGATGGTGATCCGCATCACCCCGCTATGACGAATATGGTCGAACGACACCAGCGCCCGATCACCGCCGTTCGCAGCCACCGTTCGTCCACTGGTCACCGCAAAAATGTCGTTTCGGAGGCGATGTCGGCGTTAGGCGAATTCGGCGTGAGCGGCGATCGATGGCAGCATGCAAAGTTCCCCGTTCGAGTTCAATCTCCTCCTCGCCGGTAGCCCCCTGCCGGCCTCGAAAAGGGAGAGACATGATGTCCAGCTACTTGCCTTCACCCAAGGCCGCTACCTTCGCCGCAGCCATCGCAGCGACGGCTCTGCTGGCGCCGTCTTCGGCGTCGGCCCAGCAAGGCCCGTTGTTCGTCTATGCCGAGCCGAGTGCAATCCGTACCGAACTGGTGTCCTTTGCCCGTCTCGCCCTGACGGAAAAGCGAGACCAGCGGCGGCTTCAGCGCAAAGTAGGCGCCGCGGTCGCGCGGGTCTGCCTTCGCAACGTCGGCCACTTCGGGGTCCAAGATCGCGACTATTATGCCTGCGAGCGCAACGCCTGGAATGCCGCGTCGCCGCAAATCGCCGCGGCCGTTTCGAGGGCGACCGATATGGCGTCGAACATTGGTGTGTTGAGCAATGGCACGCAGATCGCGGTATCGGCGATCCGGATCAGCGCGCGCTGAGCCGGGTCAGGCAGGATCCCCGCGCCCGATATCCGGCGCGGGGATTCCTGCGGCATATGGCTTGAGGCAAGCATAAGCGACGTCGTGCACCGGAGTAGCAAGGCCATGCTTGCGCCCCAGCCGCACAATCGTCCCGCTGATCGCCTCCAGCTCGAGCGGCCGCCCGGCATCAAGATCCTGGCGCATCGAGGCGACCACATCGGGTGGAAAGCCGGTGAGGATCGCCAGCGCCGCCGCCGGCGCGCCGGGCGCGAGTTGCACCCCTTCCGCCTTGGCCACCGCCACAATCTCCGCGATCGACCGATCGGCGAGATCGAGCAGCAACGGATCATGATAGACCACCCCTGCGGACTGGCGGCTAAGGCAGGTCAGCGCGGCATTGGTCGCGAGGAACAGGAACTTGGTCCACAGGCTCGCCCGGATGTCGCCACAAATCGACGCGGCGACCCCGGCTTCACGCCAACAAGCGACAAGCGGTTCGGCATGAGGGTGCGCGATGCCTTGCGGATTACCGATCACCACATCGTTGCGTCGGCCGCCGTAGCGAACCATGCCGTCGGTCCCAAGCGTCGCCGCGCTATAGACTGGGCCGACCATCACCTGGTCGGGATCGAACACCGCGCCCAGCATGGCCGCCGCATCGACACCATTCTGCAACCCTACCACCAGCCCGCCCGGAGCAAGCGCCCCTCGCGCGGCCAGCGCAGCCGAATCCAGATCATAGGTCTTGACCGCGAAAATTAGCACGTCGGCGGGCAGCAATTCGGCCGCGTCGCTCACCACGGTGACGTCGCGGTGGATCGTCTCCCCGGCGATGCCGCTCAGGACAATACCGCGCTCGCTGATCTGGTCATGGCGGGCACCGCGCGCGACGAACGTAACATCGGCGCCGCCCGACAGCAGCCATCCGCCATATAAAGTCCCGATCGCCCCCGACCCGATCATCACGACGCGCATTGCCTGTCGCTCCACTTCCCGCACCCGCCATGTGTGATAAGATAGGATTTGGAATGGTGCCGCCTACAGGACTCGAACCTGTGACCCCCGCATTACGAATGCGATGCTCTACCAGCTGAGCTAAGGCGGCCCTCGTCTGGGCGGAATTTCCCCTATCAGCGGACCTTCTCGCGGGCAAGCTTGTCGAGGGCCGCGACTGGTTCAACGAACATGCTTAACGGTTTCTTCAGGCCTTGCGGGCAGATTGAATTCGATTTTGGACCAATCGGGACCTTGGTATGGACAGTTATTCCGAGCATCCGAGCGAATTCGACCTGGCGTCGGCAAGTGCCGTGGCGGCGGGCGATGACGTGACCGACGCGATCGGCGCCGACGAGCGCCGGATGCATGTCCGCGCCTACAATTACTGGGTGTCATTGCTCGATGGTCGCGATTATCCGTCGATCGAAGATCTTGAGCCGGGCAGTATCACCGACTTTGCGCCGAACAGCGTGTTGCTCGATTTCACCGCCGGCCGCGACGATCCCGCCACCCCCTATGTCGGTACTGCGATCCGCGCCGAATGCGGGTTGCCCGACGACATCAAGCAGATCACCCAGGTGCCGAGCCGGTCGCTTTTGTCGCGGCTGACCGACCATTATCTGCAGATCATCGCCAACCGGGCGCCGATCGGATTCGAGGCCGAGTTCATCAACCAGCGCGGCCATTCGATCTGTTATCGCGGGATCCTGATGCCGTTCAGCTCGGATGGCGACACGATCGACTTCATTTATGGCGTGATCAACTGGAAGGATGCCGGCGCGGTGGCCGCAGTCGACGCGCCGCTGGTGCCCGCACTGACCCCGGTCGAGCCCGAACTCGAACCCGGGCCCGAACCCGTGCTGGTCACGACCGAGCCTGAGCATCCCGCGCATCTGACCTGGGAAGATGGCCCGCTGGCCGATCCGGACATTGCCGGAACGCTTGCCGTTTCCACGCCGGCCGCGATCGACGGCGATACGGGGCTGGCCGACCAATTGTCTGCCGCCCGCGAAGGCGCGGACTTGTGCAAGGCCGCCGACGGTCGCAGCCGGGTCGCCCTCTATCGCGCACTCGGCATGGCCTATGATTTTGCCATCGCAGCCAAGCGCGTGCCGGCCGATTATGCCGAGATTCTCGACGATGCCGGGGTCAAGGCCCAGGCTCGCGCGCCGATGACTCCGATCGTCAAGCTGGTATTCGGCGCCGATTACGACAAAGCGCGGCTGACCGAATTCGCCGCCGCATTATGCTATGCCGAGAGGCGGCAGATCGCGTTTGGCGAGTTCCAGACGTTCGTCGAAACCCAGATCGGCGGCTTGAAACGACTGGTCGCGGAGGAGCGCGAGGCGCGCCGCCCAGCCGGCAAGGTCGACGACCAAGGCGACCTGGCTCGCGCGACGCTGCGCCAGGTCGATTCGATCGCGCTGGCCGAGCTGCCGACCAACGAGGAATTCGCGTTGGTGCTCACCCGCCGCGGTGCCGATGGTTTCCACCAGCCGGTGGCAGTGATTGCCGACGACGCGATGCTCGAACGCGCCATTCGCCGCGCTGCGGCCTGAATTCAGCCTTCGTTCGACGCGCCAGCCGCCTTGTCGCGGGCGAAGGCCCCGGTCTATAGCCCATGCGCAATGATCCTTAGCGAGACGGTTGAACCCATGGCTGCCTCTTCGGGCGCGGACGAACACATCGTCAGCCTGCTGCGCAACGCGCTCAATTCGAATGCCCTCCCCGGCGAACTCGACGGTTTTTCCGATGCCGAGCAGGTCGCAGCGGCGGCGTTCGTCGCCGACGTCGCCGCCCGGCGTAAGCCCGGCGAGGTGGCAATCCAGCTGACTTCGAGCGGTGGCGAAGCGGGGCATCGCCGGATGCGACTGGCAGTGATCAATGACGACATGCCGTTCCTGGTCGATTCGGTTGCTAGCGCGATCGCCACCCGCGGGATCAACATTCATCGCCTGCTCCACCCGATTATCCAGGTGACCCGCGATTCGAAAGGCAAGCTCGTTGCGCTCGGTCAAGGCGCAACCGAATCGATTATCTACATGGATCTGGACCGCGCTGACGCGCGCACCCGCTCGGCATTGCGCGCCGAGCTTGCCCAGGTGCTGACCGACGTCCGCGCCGCGGTCGACGACTGGAAGGCGATGCAACAACGGATGCGCGACGATGCCGACGCCACCGACGACGCCGAAGGCGCTGCTCTGATGCGCTGGTTCGCCGACGGCGCGATGACGCTCGTCGGATTCGAGGTTGAACGCCCGGGCAAGGAAGGCACCGGCGGGCTCGGCCTGTTCCGCTTCCCCGGCGAGCCGACTGATGAAGGTGGCTGCGAAGGCGCGATCCGTTATTTCGAAGCTGGCGGCCAGGTGCCGCTGATGGCCAAGGCCGACCGCAAATCCTCGATCCACCGCCGGGTTCCGCTTGACCTGGTGGCGGTGCCGATCCGCGAAAACGGCAAGATCACCGCGATCGGGGTGCATGTCGGCCTGTGGACCAGCGAGGCCTTGTCCGCCCCGGTTGAGCAGATTCCGTTGCTTCGGCGCATTCTCAAGGATCTTGACGACAGTTTTGGCTACCATCCGCACAGCCACAGCGGCAAAGCGCTGCGCCACGCCCTGTCGGCCTTGCCGCATGATTTGATCCTCAACCTCGATTCGACCAGCGTACGCAAGCTGGTCATTGCGGCGATGACTTTGGCCGACCGGCCGCAGCCGATCCTAGTCCTGGTCCGCTCGATCCTGCGCGGCCATTTGTTCGCCTTCGTGTGGTTGCCGCGCGAGGAATTGTCGACCGTACGCCGGCTGGCGATCGGCGAGATGATTGCCGTCGCTGCTCACGGGCCGCAGAAAGCCTGGTCGGTCGATCTTGGCGACGGCGATCTGGCGTTGCTGCGCTACACCTTCACCATCGACGCCGATCGTGACACCCCCGACACCGCCGCGCTCAACCGCAGATTATACGACATGGTGCGTGGCTTCCTGCCGGCCATGGAGGAACGGCTGGCCGAGCAGGTCGGCGCAGGACAGGCGCGGCGTCTGACGGTCACGTATGGCCACGCCTTGCCCGACGGCTATTGCTCTCGCTATCCGGCGGACGACGCGGCGGCGGACATCCTGCGGCTCGATTCCCTGCGTGACGAATGCCAGCGCGCGATTCGCCTTTACCGTCTTGACGCCGACCCGCCCGAGCAATTGCGGATGAAGCTGTACAAGCGCGGCGACCTCGTGCCGTTGTCCGACGTCGTCCCGGTACTGGAGTTTTTCGGCTTCACGGTGATGAAGGAGACCCCGACCCGGCTCGACGGGGTCGGCGCCAATATCTATGAATTCGCCTTGGTCATGGCTGACGGCTCGCCCGCGGCGCGGCTCAACGATCGCGCCGTCATGATTGAGGAAGCGATTTCGTCAGTGCTTCGAGGCGAGGCCGAGAATGACGCCTTCAACCAGCTCATCATCAGCGCCGGTTTGACCCCTAAATCGGTGGTCTGGCTGCGTGCATGGTTCCGCTACGCAAGGCAGATCGGCGTTGCTTACTCGCTGATCACCGTGGTCGATGCGCTCGGTCGCGCGTCGGCCGCGACCAGGGCGCTGGTCGGCCTGTTCTGCGCAATGCACGATCCCTCCCTCAAGGGGAAACGCGAGACCGAGGCGGCCGCCGCCGCCGCCGCGTTCGACGATGCATTGAAGGACGTACGCAGCATCGACGACGACCGCATCCTGCGGCTGATGCGATCGGTGGTCGGCGCGACCCTGCGCACCAACGCCTTCGCCCCGGCGGCGGCCGAAGCGCTGGCATTCAAGATCGATTCGAAACAGGTGCCGGGGCTTCCCGCGCCGGTCCCCTATCGCGAGATCTGGGTCTATTCGCCGCGCGTCGAGGGCATTCATCTGCGCGGTGGCCCGATCGCCCGCGGTGGGCTTCGCTGGTCCGACCGGCGCGACGATTTCCGTACCGAAATCCTCGGACTGATGAAGGCCCAACTGGTCAAGAATGCGGTGATCGTCCCGACTGGGGCCAAGGGTGGCTTCTATCCCAAGCACCTCCCCAGCCCGGCGGTAGATCGCGACGCCTGGCTCGCCGAGGGCACCGCCAGCTACCAGATCTTCATCCGCGCGCTTCTATCGGTCACCGACAATATCGTCGACGACAAGATCATCCACCCTGCCAAGGTCGTACTCCACGATGGCGACGACCCGTATTTCGTGGTCGCTGCCGACAAGGGCACCGCCACCTTCTCCGACATTGCCAACGGGATCGCGCTCGACCGCCAGTTCTGGCTCGGCGACGCCTTCGCCAGCGGCGGCTCGAACGGCTATGACCACAAGGCGATGGGGATTACCGCCAAGGGCGCGTGGATTTCGGTCCAGCGCCATTTCCTCGAGGCTGGAATTGACGTCCAGTCGGACCCGATCAAGGTCGTCGGGTGCGGCGACATGTCAGGCGACGTATTCGGCAACGGCATGCTGTTGTCGAAGGCGCTCAAGCTGGTCGCCGCGTTCGACCATCGCCATATCTTCATCGATCCCGATCCCGATCCGGCCAAAAGCTGGATGGAACGCGACCGGATGTTCGCGCTGCCGCGCTCGAGCTGGGACGATTACAACCGCAAGGCGCTGTCGAAGGGCGGACAAATCGTGCCGCGCTCGCAAAAGTCGATCAAACTGACCAAGGAAGCGCAGGCCGCGCTCGGCATCGACCTCACCGAAATCGACCCCAACGGTCTAATCACCGCGATCCTCAAGAGCCCGGTCGATTTGATCTGGTTCGGGGGCATCGGCACCTATGTCAAAGCCTCGACCCAGCCGCACGGCGACGTCGGCGATCCGGCCAATGACGTGCTCCGCGTCGACGCCAGCGAGATCAGGGCCAAAGCGATCGGCGAAGGCGCCAACCTCGCCATCACCCAGGCTGCGCGAATCGAATTTTCGCAAGCAGGCGGGCGGATCAACACCGACTTCATCGACAATAGCGCCGGGGTCGATTGCTCGGATAATGAGGTCAACATCAAGATCCCGCTCAATCGCGAGATGCGCGAAGGGCGACTGACCGAGGCCAAGCGCAACAGCCTGCTGGTTAGTATGACCGACGAAGTGTCGGAGCTGGTCCTGGAAGATAACCGGCTGCAGAGCCTGGCGTTGTCGATCGCTGAGGCGGGAGGGGCGAAAGCGCTTCCCGAGCATGTGCGCGCGATCGAATTGCTCGAAGCCAGTGGTCGGCTCAACCGCAAGGTCGAAGGGCTCAGCACCAGCGACATCCTGCTGCGCCGGGCACTCGACCAGCGCGGGCTCAGCCGCCCCGAGCTGGCAGTCGTGCTGTCAATGTCCAAGCTCGCGCTGCAGGATGCGATCGAGAAATTGAAGCTGGCTGACGATCCACTGCTCGAACCGCAATTGTTCGCCGCTTTCCCCAAGCCAATGGTCAAGGCGCATGGCGACGCGATCCGCGGCCACCGGCTGCGCCACGAGATTCTCGCGACCAAGGTCGCCAACCGGATCGTCAACCGGCTGGGCCCGAGCATTCCGCTCAGCCTGACCGAGGAAGAAGGCGCCTCGCTTGGCCAGGTCGCGACTGCTTTCCTCGCCGCCGAGCATCTGCTCGATTTGCCTAAATTGTGGCAGCGGATCGAAGATGCGGCAGTTCCGGAAGCGGTGAGGATAGAGTTGTTCCAGGTAGCCGCGCGCTCAGTGCGTAGCCACGTTTCCGACATCTTGCGTTCGACCGGCGCCGAACAGGAAGTCAGCGAGCTGGTCGATCTGCTCGCCCCCGGGGTAGGCAAGATTGCCGCTGCCACGACCAGCCTGATCCGCTCCGAAGTGCGCAACGAGTCGATCGCCCGGCGCGAGCATCTGCTCGGACTCGGCGCCGACGCGGCGATCGTCGACGGGCTGGTACGGGTGTTCGAGCTCGACGGCGTGTTCGGCATCTCCGCGCTCGCTGCCAAGCGCCAGCTCGACGCGCAGGCGCTGACCAAGGCCTATACCAAATTGGGCGAAGCGCTTGGGCTCGACTGGGCGCAGCAGCAGGTCGCGCGGTTTGAGCCGACCGACCAATGGGAGCGGCTGCTGGTAGCCGGACTGGAGCGCGATTTCGAGCAATTGCGGATCGAATTTTTGGCGCGCGGCCGCGACGGCGATCCGGTCGGAACGACTGAGCGCTGGATCGAGCGCCACGGCGCGCGGATCGAACAGTTCCGCAAGCTGATCACGCAGGCCCAAAGCGCCGGCGCGGTGACCACCTCGATGCTCGCGCAGATTGCGAGCCAGGCAAGGATCCTGCTCGCCCGATGAGCCGGATGCGGGTCGCGCTACTGGTTCCCGCCCCGGACTATCCCGAGCCATACGCCTGGGCCTATGATGTCGAGGCGGCGATTCTTCGTCAGGTCGGGATCGAGGTCGAGCCCGTGGTGTGGACCGAGCTTGCCGATCCTGCTGGGTTCGACCTCATCCTGCCGCTCGTCGCGTGGGGCTACCACCTCGATTATCCGCGCTGGCTGGCGTTGCTCAAACGCGCCGAAGTCGAGCGCTGGCCGTTGCTAAACCCGCCGACGCTGTTGCGCTGGAATGGCGACAAATCCTATCTGAGGGAGCTTGGCGCCAAGGGCATCCCGACCGTCACCACCGTCGAAGTCAGTGCTTTGGATCCGACGTCGCTCGGCGGGGCAGCGGCGAAGCTCGGGGCGATCGACCTGGTCGTCAAACCGCCGATTTCGGGCGGCGCGTCCGGCACCTACCGATTGCGCGCCGACGACCCGAT
>JBDSOV010000192.1:0-4071 GCA_039914575.1 Sphingomicrobium sp. | reverse complement strand
TGGCGCGACCTGATCAACGAGACCTGGGTATCGCGCCCGCTCGCCACGCCCAAGACGCTGCCGAGCGACGAGGTGTTGTTCGGCGACGTGATCGAGAAGCTGGGCTGAATGCGGACCACCGCTTCCGCATCGCCGTACGAAGCCGCTTACGGCTTTTCACGTGCTGTCCGCTCGGGCAATCGCATCATCGTTTCGGGCACCGCACCGGTCGAGCCGGACGGGTCTTCCACCCCCGGCGATGCTGCTGCCCAGACCCGTCGCTGTTTCGCGATCATTATCGCCGCGATCGGGGAGCTGGGCGGATCAGTTGCCGACGTTGTCCGAACTCGCATGTTCATCACTGATTCTACCGATGCCGACGCCATCGGCGCGGTGCATGGCGATATTTTTCGCGACATCGGCCCTGCGTCAACGATGGTCGTGGTATCCGCCCTCCTCCGCCCCGAATGGCGCATCGAAATCGAGGCCGAGGCGTTGGTCGGGGATGATGAGGAATAAATTCACCCTACCCGCCCTGCTCGCGTTGGCGCTTGCCGCTTGCCAGCAGCCTACCGACACCAACATCGCGATCGACAATGAGGTCAATGCGGCCGAGGCGGCCAATGCCGAGATCGAGACGCTTCCGCCGAGCGAAGAAGGCGGCGCCCCCGCCCCAACTGGCAATGCCGCCATGCCGCCACTGAACGAAGCCGAGGACGATTCGGAAAATTCTCCGTCGACCGCGGTCATCCCAGCGCAGTATCGCGGACGCTGGGGGATGAATATCAATGATTGCGACCCCAAGCGCAGCGATAACAAAGGGCTGATGACAGTCCGCGAAAACAGCATCCGCTTCTACGAATCGACCGCCGCGCTGCAGGAGCAACGTCCTGCCATCGCGACCAGTTTCTCGGGGACGTACAGCTTCACCGGCGAAGGCCAGTCGTGGGAGCGGGTGGTGACCCTGACCCGCACAGGCAACACGTTGAAGCGCGCCGACAACGAGGGCAGCTACACCTACACCCGCTGCGCCTGACCTCAGGGAGGAAAGTATGAAGCTTTATTATTCACCCGGCGCCTGCAGCCAGGCGGCGCATATCCTGCTCCACGAAACCGGTTTGCCGCACGACAGTGAGGCGGTCGACCTCAGAGCCCATCGCACCGCGAGCGGCGGCGATTATTATGCGGTCAACCCCAAGGGCGCGGTCCCGGCGCTGGCGATCGGCGACGAGGTACTGACCGAAAATGGCGCGGTGCTGCAATATATCGGCGACAAAGCGGGCAATGAGACCTTGCTGCCGGGTGCGGGCATGGAGCGGTATCGGGTGATCGAATGGCTCGCTTACCTCGGCAGCGATGTGCACAAGAGCTTCGGCCCGCTGTGGAATCCGGCGTCGAGCGAGGAGGCCAAGCAGGCCGCGCGCGACCTAGTGGGCAAGAAGTTTGACTTCATGGAGCAGTCGCTGGAGGGCCGCGACTATCTTGCCGGGCCATCGATGACCGTCGCCGACCCCTATCTGTTCGCAATGCTCGGCTGGACGGGGATGCACGGCCTCGATCTCGCCAAATGGCCCAATCTTGCCGCGCTCCGCAAGCGGATGGAGCAGCGGCCCTCAGCGCAGGCGGTGCTGCAGGCGGAGGGGCTGGCCGAGAAGGCCGACGCGAGCTAGAGGCTCGCCCATGAGCCAATTCGACCTGACCGACGACCAGCGCCAGATCCAGGAGATGGCGCAGAAATTCACCGCCGACGCGATCACTCCATTCGCAGCGGAGTGGGACGAGAAGCATATCTTCCCGCGCGACACGATCCGCCAGGCCGCCGAGCTTGGCTTCGGGTCGATCTATGTCTCGGAGGAAAGCGGCGGGATCGGGCTTGGGCGGCTCGAGGCAGCGCTGATCATGGAGGCGATGGCCTATGGCTGCCCCTCGACCAGCGCATTCATCTCGATCCACAATATGGCGGCGTGGATGATCGATCGCTTCGGGTCGGACGAGGTCAAGGCGAAGTATCTCCCCTCGATGATCCCGATGGAGCGGATCGGCAGCTATTGTCTGACCGAGCCGTCGTCGGGGTCGGACGCGGCCGCGCTCAAGACCAAGGCGGTCAAGGACGGCGACCATTATGTCGTCTCGGGATCGAAGGCGTTCATCTCGGGCGGCGGCGAGAATGAGATTTACGTGACCATGGTCCGCACCGGGGAGGATGGCCCCAAGGGTATTAGCGCGCTGGTGATCGAGAAGGACATGAAGGGCGTCAGCTTTGGCGCGCAGGAGAAGAAGCTCGGCTGGCATTCGCAGCCCACCGCCCAGGTCAATTTCGACGAGGTCCGGGTGCCGGTCGCCAATCGCGTCGGCGGCGAAGGCGAAGGCTTCCGCATCGCGATGATAGGGCTCGATGGCGGGCGTCTCAACATCGGCGCCTGCTCCTTGGGTGGCGGGCAGCGCTGCCTCGACGAGGCGATCGCCTACACCAAGGAACGCAAGCAGTTCGGCAAGGCGATCGCCGATTTCCAGAATACCCAGTTCATGCTCGCCGATATGGAGACCGAGCTCCAGGCGGCGCGGTACTTGCTCTACGTCGCCGCGGCCAAGGTGACCGACGGCGCGCCCGACAAGAGCAAGTTTGCGGCGATGGCCAAGCGTCTCGCCACCGATACGGGCTCGTCCGTCGTCGACCGCGCGTTGCAGCTTCACGGCGGATACGGATACCTCCAGGATTATCCGATCGAACGCTTCTGGCGCGACCTGCGCGTCCATTCGATCCTCGAAGGGACTAACCAGGTGATGCGGATGATTGTCGGCCGCGAATTGACGCGGCAGTGAATTGTCCCCCTCTCCGTTTGTGTCGAGCGAAGTCGAGACACGCGGCGCTTTGGTCCCTCGACTTCGCTCGGGACGAACGGATTCTGTTTTAATGATCGACGACCTGACCCGCCGCCTGACCGAGGCCGCGCAGAAGATGATGACGACCAAGCCGACCCTGCCGTTCGATCCGTTTGCGATCGCGCGGGCGACAAGCGATTTTACGATGGGCCTTGCGATGCGGCCGCAGGATTTGATGCAGGTCCAGGCCGATGCCGCCAAGCAATGGGGCGACTATTGGATGGGGGCGATGTCGGGCCAGGCCGGGGACAAGCCCCGCGACCGCCGCTTCGCTTCGGCCGAATGGCAGGACGATACCTATTATCGGTCGGTCCGCGACGCTTACCTACTCGCCTCGCAACAGCTGCGCGATGTCGTATCGATGGGCGACGGGCCGGACAGCGGCAAAGCGACGATGCGCTTCCTGCTCGACCAATATTTGGGCGCGGTCTCGCCGGCCAATTTCGCCACCACCAACCCCGACGTGGTCAAGCGCACCAAGGAGACCAATGGCGCCAATCTGGTGCAGGGCTTCGCACATTTGATCGAGGATCTGGCGAGCGGCAAGGGCATCGTCCGCCGCCGCACCGACACGCAAGCCTTCGTCAAGGGCAAGACCATCGCCGCGACCCCGGGCGAAGTGGTGTTCCAGAATGAATTGTTCCAGCTGATCCAGTACACGCCGGCCACCCCCAACGTGGCCGAAGCGCCGATGCTTTACGTCCCGCCGCTGGTGAACCGCTATTACATGATCGACCTGGTGCCCGAGCAGAGCCTGGTCAAATGGCTGGTCGACGAGGGGCGCACCGTGTTCGTCGTGTCGTGGGTCAATCCCGGCGCCGAACTAAAGGACAAGGGTGTCGAGGATTATGTCGTCGACGGCATCGTCGCGGCGGTGGACGAGGTCCGCCGACGCACGAAGGCCGCGCCCGACTTGTTCGCATTCTGCCTTGGCGGGACGTTGGTGGCGATCGCGCTGGCGTATCTCGCCGCCGAAGGGCGCGCCAAGGACGCGAACAGTGCGACATTGATCGGCAGCCTGGTCGATTTCGCCGACATGCGCGACTGGTCGGCGTTCGTTCACGAGGGGCATTTGTCCGCGCTCGAGGATCATCTCGAGGGCCAAGGGTTTATCGACAGCCTCGAGCTCCAGCGCCTGTTCGCAGCGATGCGCGCCAACGATTTGATCTGGTCGAGCGTGGTGCAGCATTATTTGCTCGACCAGCCCGC
>JBDSOV010000166.1:0-10972 GCA_039914575.1 Sphingomicrobium sp. | reverse complement strand
TTTGATCGCGCCACTTATGTCCGCGACTTTCCCGAGCCCGGGGCGGCGGCGCGATTCCTAAGCCTGCTCGCCAAGTCGGACTGCGTGCTCGAACTGCCGGGCGATCCGGACGACGATGCCGAAGCCTATATGGCCGCGGGACGGGCGACGATCGCGCATTGCGACCTGCTGATCGCGGTGTGGGACGGGCGGCCGCCGCGCGGGCGCGGGGGGACCGCCGAAGTGGTCCATCTGGCGGTGGCGCAGGGCACGCCGGTGATCCACATCCCCGCCGATGGCGAACATCCCATGGCGCTGCTGTGGAGCGGATTCGACCCCAATGTGGTGACCCGCAGCGGCGACGATCGCGGGGTGCGCCAGCCGTTCGAGCCCGAGCTGCTGGGCCGAATGATCGGCGCCTTGCTGACCCCGCCGCCCGACCCCAACGAACGCATCTTTTTCGACCGCTTCATGGCCGAGAAATCGCGACGGGTGCGCGGGCGGATCGAATATCCGTTGCTGCTGATGCTCGCCGGGGTGAGCCGACTGAAAAGCAGCCACTGGCGCGAAAGCCGATGCGCCGCTGCGATCGAGGCCGAGTGGCAGAATTTCTCGATGGAATGCAGCGGCAAGCACGGGGTCAGCGCGTCGCTGCACTTGCTTGAGCGAGCCTATGCGTGGAGCGACCGGCTGGCGGGCTATTATGCGCAGAACTTCCGCAGCGGCCACATCTTCAACTTCATCCTCGCCGCAACCGCCGTTCTGCTCGGCCTGTCGAGCTTCACTTTGCCAGCGACGAAGACCGTGGTCGCGGTGATCGAATTCCTGGTCGCGCTGGCGGTGATTTTCAACACCCGCTTCGGGGTGCGCCATGAATGGCATCGCCGCTGGCTCGATTATCGCCAGCTGGCCGAACGGTTGCGCCCGCTGCGCAGCCTGAAGCTGCTTGGGGTCGCCGCGCCCGACGCGCCGGGCAGCATCACCAACCCGGTGCCGCGGCGCTGGATCGACTGGTATGCGGCCGGCGTGTGGCGGGCGATGGGCTGTCCCAATGGTGCGATCGACCAGGCCAAAGCGGCGCAGCTGGCCGAAGCGATCACCTGCCACGAAATCGCGCCGCAAATCGCTTATCATGAGGCCACCGCCAAACAGATCGATGCGCTCGACCGGCGGCTGGAGTGGATCGCGACGACGCTGTTTGTGCTGACGCTGGCGGCGACCGCGCTGGTGATCGTCATGCTCCAGGTCAATCCGACCTGGGTCGATCGCATGTCGAACTGGCTAACCTTGCTGGCGGCCGGTTTTCCGGCGGTCGGCACCGCAATCTTCGGGATCCGCTTCCAGGGCGATTTCGGGGGCAGCGCCGAACGATCGCGATCGACCGCCCAGACCTTGCGCGCGATCGAGGCGCAGATGGAAGGCGCGCGCGGCGATTTGGCGCGGTCGGCCGATTTGTTCGAACAATCTGCCCGGGCGATGCTGGCCGACCTCGACGAATGGCGCCTGGTCAACCAGCAGCAGGAATTGTCGGTCAGCTAATCTGGCCGGTGGCATTGATCGCGTGGGGCGCTAAGGAATGCGGGTGCTGATTCGATCCTTCATTCTGTTTCTCGCCGCGCTAATTACGGCAGCGACCCCCGCCGCGGCTTATTGGGAATATGGCCATGAGACGATCGCGCGGATCGCACTCGATTCGGTGCGCTCCGAAACGCGCACCAAGATCCGCGGATTGCTCGCCCAAGGCCGATTGCTCGAGACGCCGGAATGCCCGGTGGCGACGATCGAGCAGGCCAGCGTGTGGGCCGACTGCATCAAGCCGTTGGGCGACCGCTTCGCTTATGCTTATTCGTGGCATTACCAAAATGTCGACATCTGCAAGCCGTTTGACCTGAAAGCCGCGTGCAAGGACGGCCATTGCGTGTCGGCGCAGATCGAGCGGCAGGCGCGACTGCTGGCCGACATCAAGTTGCCGGCCCGCGAGCGACTGATGGCGCTGGCCTTCCTCACCCATTTCATGGGCGATCTGGCGCAGCCGATGCACGCCGGCGACCGCGGCGATTTGGGCGGCAACCGGGTCGCGGCCAATTACGGGCTGGTCGGGGGACGAACCAATTTGCACAGTATCTGGGACGGTTATCTCGCCGAGCGCGCCATCTCGACCCCGCCCAGCGGACCGAACGGATTGCTGGCAGAACTGCCCGCCGAAGAACGCGCCCGACTGTCCGCCGGGACGGTGACCGACTGGAGCCGCGAAAGCTGGGAAGCGGCGCGGTCCAAGGCCTATACCTCCTTGCTCGGCGACCCGTGCGGCGAGAAACCGGCAGTGCGGCCGACGCTGACCGAAGCCGATGTCCAGGCGCTGATCCCCGAAGTGCGGCGGGAAATCCTTGCCGGGGGTCTGAGGCTTGCCCGATTGCTCGACGACGCGCTTGGCCCCGACGCCAAGGCAACCGGACAAAAGGACTAGCGCCTTTTTCCGACGAAGATCGCGACGGCGTCGATAGCCAGCGGGGATACCGGCAGCGACGGGTTGGCGTAGGCCGCGATATTGGCCGCGCGGTCGGTGGTCGCGACACTCTTCAGCAAATGATTGACCCCTGGCAGGATGACCAGCTGCGCCATGGGCTGTACGGCGACCAAGGCGCGGGCATCGACCGGTGTTACTTGCAGGTCGCGGTCTCCCTGGATCACCAGCAGGGGCAGCTTGAGTGAGGCTGCCAGCCGTGGCGGATCGTAGGACAATAGATCGATCATGTAGAGCTGGATCGCTTCGCCGAACAATGGCTGGAGCGCGGCCGGGATGGTGGCGTTGGACACGCGCTGCCGAGCCTCGAGCCGGGTCAGCGTCGCAAAGGCCGGAGCGAAGAAAGGCGCATTGGCGGGATTGGCGACGAGCTGTTCACGGATGATGGTGCCGAGCCTGCGGCCGGCGGCGGAGACGCTGATGATCCCGCACAGATCCCTGCGGTCCTGCCCCGCCGCGAGCGCGACCAGGCCGCCTTCGCTATGGCCGAGCAGCCAGACACATTTGGCGCCGGTGGCCGTGCGCGCGGCCTTGGCCCAAGCGTGGGCGTCGGCCGCATAATCGGCGATTGTCACGGCATTGGAATCGGCGATCGCGGCCTTGCTCCCGAACATCCCGCGTTTGTCGATGCGGACAGTGGTGACGCCGCGTTGCGCAAGACCCTGAGCAAGCAGGCGATACGGAGCGGCGCTGACCCCGAGCGGGTTGTTGCCGTCGCGGTCGGTCGGGCCCGAGCCGGGGATGATGACCACCACCGGCGCGCGCTTGCCCGCGTCGAGCAGGGTTCCGGCGAGCGGGGCGAGCGGACCGGGCGCGGTGATTTGGCGTTCCACGGGCGTTACAGCAGCGAGCGCAACTGCGATCAACAACGACATCATTCTTTCTCCTTCGGTGGACGACCACGGCGGACGGGCCGGGAGGCGTCCAGTTTCAAACCGCGCGTTTTCATGGCCTCGCGCAGCAAACATTCGACCTGGGCATTGACCGAGCGCAGGTCGGCGCCGGCGCAGCGCTCGATCGCTGCCCACAAAGCAGGGTCGACCCGCAAGGGGTAAGCTTTGCGCGCGCCGACCATAACCTTAGGTGTACGGGTTGCCGGGGGTCGACGTTTCACACTCGCGGCTGGAGGTCGAGGCGAAATCCGGATCGGATATGCGACTGCTCCAATGATTAAGTGATATCACAATAACATTAAGAGTGACCGGGGTCAGGTGGCAACTGGCGGCGGCGCGCGCTAGGGGCGTGCGATGAACTGGACATTGATGCTTCACGGCGGATGCGGCGCGATGCGTCCGGCGACGCTTTCCCCCGAGCATGAAGCGCAGGCGCGCGCCGGGCTCAACGCCGCGCTCGATGCCGGCGAGGCGGTTCTGGCGAGGGACGGAAGCGCGCTCGACGCGGTCGAGGCGGCGGCGCGGGTGCTGGAGGAGGATCCGTCGTTCAACGCCGGTCTGGGAAGCGTGCTGACCGCCGACGGTCAGGCCGAACTCGATGCGGCGATCATGGACGGCAGCAACCGACGGGCGGGAGCGGTGGCGGGCATGACCACGACGCGAGCGCCGGTCAGTGCGGCGCGGGCGGTGATGGAGCATAGTCCGCATGTGCTGCTGACCTATGCCGGGGCCGACATCTTTGCGCGCGAACAGGGATTGGAGCAGGTCGAGAATGCGTTCTTCGTCACCCCCGAGCGACAGGCCCAGCTCGACAGAGTGATGGCGGCTGGCGGCAAATTCGACACCGACATCAAATATGGCACGATCGGCGCAGTCGCGATCGACAGCGAAGGCCATGTCGCCGCCGCGACCTCGACCGGCGGGCTGACCGCCAAGCGCTGGGGACGGATCGGCGATTCGCCGCTGATCGGGGCCGGGACCTACGCCGACGACCGCGCCTGCGCGGCGAGCGCGACGGGGCTTGGTGAGGCCTTCATCCGCGCGGTCGGGGCGCATCAACTGGCGATGCGGATGCTGATCGGCGGCACAGCGCTGCAGACCGCGCTCGATGCGGTGCTGGCTGATGTGGTGGCGCTCGGCGGCAATGGCGGGCTGATCGCGGTGGCACCGTCGGGCGAGGCGGCGTGGGGGTTCACCACGCCGGGGATGTACCGCGCGCGGGCCCGGGAAGGTGAGCGCGAGGTCCACGTTTTCGCCGAATAAGGCTTCATTTGTACGGCAGCGCATCCCTCGCCCAGGACCATTCCATCGCAATGGCCTCGCGCTCGTGCTCGACGAAATCGCTGACCGCGCGGCGGAAGCCGGGGTCGGGCAGGAAATGGGCCGAGCGGGTGACCACCGGCTCATAGCCGCGCGCCAGCTTATGTTCGCCTTGGGCACCAGCTTGCACCGTGGCGAGACGGTGATCGATCGCCCACTCGATCGCGCAATAGTAACTCAATTCGAAATGGAGGAAGGGCACTTCCTCGGCCGCGCCCCAGTAACGGCCATAGAGCGTGTCGGCGCCGATGAAGTTGAGTGCGCCGGCGATCGGATGGCCATCACGTAGGGCGAGGAACATCAGGCTCGCCTCGCCCATCACCGCGCCGACCTGCTCGAAAAAGGCTTGAGTGAGATAGGGCTGGCCCCATTTGCGCGCCCCGGTGTCCTGATAGAAATGCCACATCGCATCCCAGTGCGCGGGCTCGATCTGGGTACCGCGCAAGGTTAGGAGGTTCAGACCCTCGAGGGCGGCGGCGCGCTCCTTGCGAATCGCCTTGCGCTTGCGGCTGGAAAGCGCGCCGAGGAAGGCGTCGAAATCGGCATAGTCGCGGTTGTGCCAATGATATTGCAGCCCGTGGCGCTCGATCCAGCCGCGCGCCGCCGCCGCCGCAACCTCGTCGGGGGTGCAAAAGGTAATGTGCGATGAAGATAGTCGATTCTGGCTGGCGATTGATTCGAGCGCGGCGAGAAGGGCGGTCGGCTGGTGCCCGAGCAAGCGGCGACCCGGGCAGGGCGTGAACGGGACGGTGACCTGGAGCTTGGGATAATAAGCCCCGCCTGCACGCTCCCACGCTTCGGCCCAGCCATGGTCGAACACATATTCGCCCTGGCTGTGGGTCTTGAGATAGGCCGAGGCGGCTCCAATCGCGCGGCCATCGCGTTCGACCATGACGGGAAGCGGGCTCCAGCCGCTCAGGCCGCCGACGCTGCCCGAGGATTCGAGGAGGGTCAAGAAGGCGTGGCTCAGAAACGGATCGTCGGCGCCTGCGAATGTGTCCCACACTGCGGGATCGATGTCGGCGACGCCACGCGATATCCGCGCAGTGAGATCGGGCTCACGGTCGGCCATCGGCTTCCCAGATCAACGCATCGACGCGCGGCAACGCCAGCGTGCGGTCGGCCGAGGTGCGGATAGTCCAGGTGTAGACCGGCATCCGGGCGCGCGCCGCCGCGACCCACGGGCGCTCGATCGCGGCGACGTCGACGGCGAGGAAAGCGGGATCGGCAAGTTTCATCGCGAGCCAACGCTTGAACGCGGGAAGGCCATCCCGGATCACCAGCCCGCGGCGAAGTTGCGGGGCGTTGGTCTTTAGCCAGCGCATCAACCCGGGATGGAAGCTCATCACCCCGACGGGGCCCGAATAGCCGGCGAGCGCGGCGGCCAGCGCGCGCCCGAAGCGCCACATATCGCCGGCGACCTTGGCTTCGAGCAGCACCGGCGCGCGGCCCGCGACCATCGCGAGCAATTGAGCAAGCGTCGGGAGAGGATGACCGCCGATGCTGAGGTGTGCGAGTTCGGCAAGGGTCGAGCGGCCGATAGTCTCGGGACTGCCGCACAGCCGCTGCGCGTCGCGGTCGTGGAAGACGATGAGCCGATTATCGGCGGTGAGGCGAAGATCGCATTCGATCCCCGCGCTAACTTCAAGTGCGGCGGCGAATGCGATCAGGCTGTTCTCGATGATCGCCGGTGCGCGGTGGAGCCCGCGATGCGCGAACCCGCCCGGACCGGGATCGAGCGGATCAGGATCTGATCTGGACGACCGCATCGACCTCGACAGCTACCCCCAGCGGAAGCACCGGAACGCCGACCGCCGAGCGGGCATGGCGCCCGGCCTCGCCGAACACGTCCTGCATCAGTTCCGACGCGCCATTGGCAACCTTGGGCTGGTCGGTGAAATCGCCGGTCGAATTGACGAATACGCCCAATTTGACGATCCGTTCGACCCGGTCGAGCGAACCGAGCGCGTTGCGCAACTGGGCGAGCAGCATGATCCCGCAGCGCCGCGCGGCGGCCTGCCCCGCTTCGAGGTCCATATCTTCGCCCAAGCGGCCTTTGATCAGGCTGCCTTCCTCGGCGAAACTGATCTGCCCGGAAATGTAGAGCAGGCCGTTGGCCTCTACATAGGGGACATAGCTAGCGACGGGCGCGGCGGCGGCGGGAAGGGCGATGCCGAGCTCGGCGAGGCGGGAGTCGATGGTCATTGGGGGCGATTGGTCCGAAGCGGCGCTGGGGTCAAGCCTGGCGGGTCAAGTCTTGCGCTCAACCGCAAACCCTGCCCAGCTTTGCGACACCGGCATCAGCTCGACCGCGTTGATGTTAAGGTGAGGCGGAAGTGTCGCGACGTAGAAGATGATGTCGGCGATATCTTCGGCGGTCATCGGATTGGCACCGGTGTAGAGCGCGTCGCTCGCTGCCCGGTCGCCGCCGGTGCGGACCAGGGTGAATTCGGTTTCGACCATGCCGGGCTCGATCGAGGTAACCCGCACCCCGGTGCCAGCGAGATCGCAGCGCAGGCCGAGGCTGAACTGGCGGACGAACGCCTTGGAGCCGGCATAGACCGCGCCCCCGCGATAGGGATAAGTCGCGGCGACCGACGACAGATTGATCACCGCTCCCTTCCGCTCGATCAGGCCGGGCAGCATCGCGCGGGTCAGCGCGACGAGGCCGGCGATGTTGGTATCGAGCACATCGTCGAGCGGCGCTTGGTCGGCGTCTTGTAGGTTGCTCATCGGCGGGGCGAGCCCGGCGTTGTTGACGAGCAGGTCTACGGGGCCGACCTCGGCCGCCAGTCGGCCCAAGGCGTAAGTGTCGCGCATGTCGAGCTCAAGTGGGCGGAAGGCATCGCCAAGTTCGGTCGCGATGGCGCCGAGCCGGTCGGCGCGGCGGCCGGTGCCGATCACCTTCCATCCGCCAGTAACAAATGTGCGCGCGGCGGCTTCGCCGATTCCGGCGGTAGTGCCGGTGATGAGGACGGCCTTCATGTCAGTCGTTCCAATATCCAGCTGGTCGCGGACGGCCAGTCGTCGATCCGGACATGCGCATATTCAGCGGTCGGAACGGCGGGGGCGAGGCGCGGCTCAGCGACCATGTGCAGGCGGTGAACCTCTGGCGCATGCTTGGCGACCGAGGCGTGGTGGACCGGAAGATCGTCGACGAAGGCGGTGCGGGTCGCGCCATAACGGGCGATGATCGCGCGAGCGGGGACTCCCTTGCCGCCGCTATTGGTGACGACTTCATGGGCGATGCCGTGTTTGGCGAGTTGCTCAACCCGCCACGGATGCGCTTCGTCCCCGAGATTGGTGAGGATGACGATGTCGGCCACTTCGCCGATCCGACCCAGCGCCTCGACCGCGCCGGGGACGATCGTCTGGCGGTGCATCTCACCCCGAAAAAACTCGTCGAGCAACGGCCACACGCGGTCGACCGAGACCAGATCGCCGCTCGCTTTGTCGGTCATCGAGCCGCCGAAATCGCCACTTTCGAAGGCAAAATCGATATTGTGCGCCTCGTCCAGCCAAGCGTCGAAGTGCGACACCATGTGGAGCAGCACCTCGTCGCAGTCGGTGATGAGGAGGGGGCGGTCAGTCATCGTTCGAGCTCGGTGCGAGCGGCGATCAGGGTCGCGGGCTTCTCGCCAATCGCCTCGGCCACCGCGATCAAATCGGGCTCGTGGTTCTCAAGGAAGGCGAGGCAGGAGGCGAGCGTTTGGGGGTCGCCGAGCGCCCCCCTGATCCCATCGGGGGACAGTCCGGTGATCGACAGGAACCGTTCGGCGCGCCGTTCGTCGGTGAGCGTCGCGGCGAGCGCCTTGAGCGCGACCGTAGTAGAGTCATTTGGAGGTGTGCGCGTCATCGCCTAGTCTGCGTATCGGAAGGGAGGGGTTCGTTTGGCCAAGATCCTCGTTGTCGAAGACAATGCGCTTAACATCAAGCTGTTCTGCGACCTGCTCGCGGCGCATGGCCATGAGCCCGAGGGCGTGACCGACAGCCGGTTCGCGCTCGATGCGGCGCGCGCGTTCATGCCCGACCTGGTGATCACCGACATCCAATTGCCCCACGTCAGCGGGCTGGAGCTGATGGAATTGATCCGCGGCGACGAACAATTGCGCAATGTCCCGATCATGGCAGTGACCGCTTATTCCGGAGTCGGCGATGACGAACGAATCCGCGCGGCCGGGGCCCAGGCCTACGTCTCCAAACCGATTTCGGTGCTGCGATTTGCCGAAGCGGTCGAGGAATTGCTTGAGGCGGGGCCGATTCGCGATCTCGAAGAATCCACAAATGAAGTGGGCGGCCCCGATGAAGGAACCGCCCTGCCATCGCCCGAAGGCGACGCCCAGCCATAAGCCAGACGGCTTATTTGATCTTGGCTTCCTTGAAATCGACATGCTTGCGCACGACCGGGTCGTATTTGCGGAACGACATCTTCTCGGTCGTGTTGCGCGGGTTCTTTTTGGTCACATAGAAAAAGCCGGTGTCGGCGCTGCTGACGAGCTTGATCTTGACGGTTGCCGACTTGGCCATCTGACTTATCCTGAAGCTGAAATTAGGAAGGCGGCACAAACGGGGCCGCCTGACCCGCGCCCAATGACGCCGGAGGGGCATTTTGTCAAGGCAGCGGGTTCAACGAGTCGGTTCCAATCAATCAGGCTCTGCCGCAATCTTTTCGCGCAGTCCCCGCGCTCGTCCCTCCACAATCCTGAACGCGGCAAGCTTGAAATCGAGGTCCACCATGAGTTGGGTCAAGTCGAGCTTGATTTCAGGAGTCGCCCTAATCCGCGCAACACTGTCCCGAATTGCGTCGGGATCGAGGTCGAGATCGCAGGTCGGCGCGAGCGTGACAAGCAAGTCATAATCGGCATTTGCATGGAACCGGTTGCCGCAGCTGGAAGCAACCCGATGTTGAACGACATAAGGCATGATCCGGCGTAGCTGGTCACGATAGGGCGGGTCGGACGTCAGAATGGACCCGGCAACCGCGGCGCCAACATAGAAATTGTCAATCTTCTCACGCAGGCTTGGACTGCCCAGCCGCTCGGCTTCGCCCGCCGACAAAATCTCGTCATAAGTGAAACGCTTCAGCGATTTGGGCCAAGTCTGAGCTGCCTGGACAGCATCGACCAGCAATGCTTCGTCACGGTCATCGGAAGGGCGATCGAATGCGTCGAGCGCGGATGCCGCATGGCGCCTCACCGCACCATAAAAAACGGCGCGGGCGCGCATGTCTGCTTCGTTGGATCGCAAATCTTCGATGAGGCGCGCGCGATAGGCGCGGCCATTGTCGCGCTCGATCCTCGCCTCATTCCAATTGTTCCCCTGGAGACCGAAAAACACGCCAACGACGACGATGCCGATGTCGATGGCTACCGCGAACCAATTGTGTGCGGTGACATGCTCGCGGATGCGGCGGATGACCATGTCTATTCTCCCGCTTTCTTCTCAACCGCCTCGAGATGCTGCCGGAGCGCGGCGGCGCGGCGGCTAAAATTGCCAAGGCCGTTCAGTTTCTGGTCGATATCGGCAAGGTGGCGGGTGAGGTCCTGATCGAGGCCGGGGGTCGCGGAAAGGCGCGCTGCCGCCCGGGCGATCATCGCCGGCTCCAGACCAGGACGGCATCGGTCGGGCAGGCGAGCGCGCAACACCCCGCTGGGCAGTTCGTCGACGATGTCGCCGCACGCAGCGCGCATCCGTTCTTGGACGGCGAACGGAATCGCGCGCCGCGCCCGTTCGCGATAGTCGGTGTTCGACAAAGCGGTGACGTTGAATTGCTGCATCTGGGTGTAAAAGCCGGTGACCCGTTGGCGAGTTTCGGCACCGCCGATGCTTCGTCCGAGCCCCGCACTCGACATTTCATCATAAGCGGTTTGCACGAGCGGACGCTGCCACACCTGGGTCGCCTGGTAGGAATCGACGATGAATGCCTCTTCTTTGACCGCCCCCGGGGTTTCGATCGCCGCAAGCGCCGCCAGCGCGTGTTTCCTGACCTGGCCGTAATAGCCAATGCGGACGCCGATATCTGCTTCGTTGACACGAAGATTCTCGATGATTTGCGCGCGATAGGCGGCGGCGTCAGCCCGCGCGACCCGCGCCTGATTCCAGTTATTCGCCTGAAGCCCGAGGAACACGCCAAGCATGACGATCGCGAGGTCCACCGCGACCGCGAACCAATTGTGTGTCGCCACATGCTCATGGAGCCGGCGCACCACCATGGTTATTCCCCCTTTGACGCCCTGTTAACCAATTTCGGCGACGC
>JBDSOV010000159.1:0-3695 GCA_039914575.1 Sphingomicrobium sp. | reverse complement strand
GACCCGCCCCGACCGCCAGCCCGAGCCGCGACAGGATCGACATGTCACGGGCTACGAGCAGGCTGATCGCCAGCATCGTCAAACTGACCAGCGCTGCGGGCGCGACCCACCGCGCAAGCGGGACGGCATGGTGCCGCCAGCGCAGTAATGGACCGACCATCAGCGCCACGCAGAGCCCCAGGAAAACCGGCCCCGCGACGGCGTTGAAATAGGGCGGCCCGACCGACAGTTTCGCGCCGATCAGCCCTTCAGCGAACAACGGGTAAAGCGTTCCAATGAGGACGGTGCCGAGGATTACGCTCAGCAATAGATTGTTGAGCACCAACGCGCCCTCGCGGCTGATCAGGGCAAAGCGCGCACCTTCGCGGACCGTCCCGGCGCGCAGGGCGAACAACGCCAGCGCCCCGCCTACGTACAATGCGAGCAGGCCGAGGATGAAGCTGCCGCGGGTCGGGTCGACCGCAAAACTATGGACCGAGGTCAATATCCCCGAGCGGACCAGGAAGGTGCCGACCATCGACATCGAGAAAGCGACCACCGCGAGCATCATCGTCCAGTTGCGAAGGCCACCGCGCGCGGCGAGCACGTTGATGCTGTGGAGCAAGGCGGTCGCGGCGAGCCACGGCATCAGCGACGCATTTTCGACCGGATCCCAGAACCACCAGCCGCCCCAACCAAGCTCGTAATACGCCCAGTAGCTGCCGGCGGTGATCCCAAGCGTCAAAAACACCCAGCTCGCCAGCACCCAAGGACGCATCGCCCGCGCCAGCGCCGGGCCGACGTCGTGGGTGATCAGCGCCCCGACCGCGAGGCTGAATGCCACCGACAGCCCGACGTAGCCGATGTATAATGTCGGCGGGTGGAACGCGAGACCGGGGTCCTGCAGCAACGGGTTCAGGCCATTGCCCTCGGCGGGAGGCGGATCTGCCCGCGCGAACGGGTTGGAGGCGATCAGCAGGAAGGCGTAGAAACCCAAGCCCAGCGCGGCCTGCGCGGCCAGGCTGGCAACCAGCATCCGTTCGCCGACGCGCCGCTCGAACAGCGCCAGCGCCGCCCCCGACAGCGCCAGCACTGTCACCCACAGCAGCATCGAGCCTTCGTGATTGCCCCAGCTTCCGGCGAATTTGTAGAGCAAGGGCTTGGCGCTGTGGCTGTTGGCCGCGACCAAAGCGACGCTGGTGTCGGTGCGCACAAACAATGCGATCAACGCGGCAAAGGCGATCAACGCCAGCAACCCCTGCGCCAGCGCAAGCGACCGCGCCGCTACTATCCCGCCACCACGCAGGCCCGGCACAAGGGCAAGCAGCAATTGGAACATGGCCAGCGCGGCGGCCAGCCACAATGCGGACAGTCCGGCCTCGGCAATCATAAGCTGAGGGTCTTGCCGGCTTTGTGCTCGGCTGACTGGTTGCCGAGTTGCGGCGGCATGTAGCGCTCGTCATGCTTGGCAAGGATCATGTCGGCAACAAAGGTGCCGCGCTCCATCCGCCCTTCGGCGACCATGCCGCTGCCTTCGCGGAACAGGTCGGGCAGGATGCCGCGATAGATCACTGGGACCTTGGCCGCGCCATCGGTGACGATGAACCGGACCGAGGTTCCGCCCAGTTCCTTCAGCGACCCCTTTTCGACCATCCCGCCAAGCCGGATTGCCTTACCCTCCCCGGCTCTGCCCGCGGCAATGTCGGTCGGCGTGCGGAAGTAAGCGGCGCGATCGGCCAGGCCCCACATCGCAAGCAAGGCGGCCGCGACCAGAGCGGCAATCACCAGCAGCGCAAGCACGAGCCGCTGATGCTTGGGCCGAAACTTGCTCACCGGCGATTCACCTCCTCGGCGAACTTTTCGGCGGCGCGCATCGATATCCATGCCCAGATCGTCAGCGCGAAGCTGCCGCCGAGCACAATCCCATAAGCGGCGATGATGAATGGCCAATGGTTCATGTTGCCCCGCTCCGCCGCAGACGGGCTTCGGCGCGGGCGCTGGCCAGCTCGGCGCGCATTCGCATCAACACCACAGCCGCGAACAGCAAGGTGAAGCCGAACAGGGTCAGTGGCAGCGGCCACAGCAATTCGGGCGCGATGGTCGATCCCTTCAGCGTGATCGACTGGCCCTGGTGGAGCGTGTTCCACCACAACACCGAATAATGGATGATCGGCAGGTTGACCGCCCCGACCAGCCCGAACAGCGCCGCCATCCGCCCTTCGCCGCCGCGCTCGCGCTCGGCCGAGGCCAAGGCGATATAGCCGAGGTAAAGGAACAACAGGATCAGCATCGAGGTCAGCCGCCCGTCCCATTCCCACCACGTGCCCCAGGTCGGGCGGCCCCAGATTGATCCGGTCGCCAGGCACATGAAAGCGAAAGCGGCCCCGACCGGGGCGATGGCGCGGCCGGCAATCGCGGCAAGCGGGTGGCGCCACACCAATTGCATCAGGCTGGCGACGGCGAGACCGCCCCACCCGGCCATGCCGAGCCATGCCGAGGGGACGTGGATGTAGAGGATCCGCACGCTCTCGCCTTGCAGGTAATCACGCGGGGTGACGAACAACCCGCCGATCACCCCGGCCAGGATCAACGGCACCGCCAGCGCCAGGGTCCAGGCCGTGGCTGGGCGGGCGAGCTTCAGGAAGCGGGCGGGGTTGGCGAAAGCGTGCATCGGGGCCGTCTAGGCAATCCTTATTGTCATTGCGAGGAGCGTAGCGATGAAGCTGCGCTCGCAATGACGATTAACGCCCGATCAGTTTCTGCGCCATCGCATCGGCCACCGCCGCCGGATCGCGACCCGATGTGGTGCTTTCGGCCCAGATGGTGTCGAGCCGCCCGGGGATCGCATCGATCCGCTGGCGCACCAGATCGGTGTCGCCATCGCGCAGATATTCAGTCGAGACGTTGATGATCCCGCCAGCGTTGATGACATAATCGGGGGCATAAAGGATGCCGCGATCCATCAGCCGCTGGCCGTCGCCGTCGGCCTTGAGCTGGTTGTTGGCGCCGCCCGCAACGATCGGGGCGTTGAGCAAGGCGATGCTCGCTTCGTCGAGGATCGCACCGAGCGCGTTGGGGCTGAACACGTCGGCTTCGAGCGCCATGATATCGGCCGGATCGACAATTGTCGCATTGCACGCTTTCGCAAGCGCCTCGGCGCGGCCCGGATCGACATCGGCGACCGTCAGGCGGGCGCCCTCGGCGGCGGCGTGGCGAGCCACTCCACCGGCGACGCTACCCGCGCCCTGCAGCGCGATATGCAGGCCGGCGAGACTGTCCTTGCCCAGCGCGCGCTTGACCGCCGCCTTAATGCCCAGAAACACGCCCAGCGATGTGTGCGGTCCTGGATCGCCTCCGACCCCGGTATCGACCGGTAGCCCGGCGACATATTTGGTCTGGCGGGCGACTTCGATCATGTCGGATACGCTCATCCCGACGTCTTCGGCGGTGACGTATTTGCCGCCAAGACTGTCGACTGCACGGCCGAACGCGGCGAGCAGTTCGGGGCTCTTGGCGCGGTCCGGATTGGCGAGCAACACGGACTTGCCGCCACCGATGGGAAGCCCGGCCATCGCATTCTTGTAGCTCATCCCGCGCGACAACCGCAGCGCATCGGTCAGCGCGTCGGCGTCGTCGGCATAATGCCAGAAACGCGATCCGCCTGCGGCGGGCCCGAGGTGGGTCGAGTGAATCGCGATGATCGCGCGCAAACCGGA
>JBDSOV010000130.1:0-3393 GCA_039914575.1 Sphingomicrobium sp. | reverse complement strand
GCTTGTGCTTTCCGCCCGCGACCTCGCGCTGGACCGCGCCTTTCAGCCCGGCGAAGGAGAAATGCGGCTCGCCACTGCCGACCAAGGGGCGCGGCAGCTTGACCGCCTTGGGATCGCCGTCGCGTGCCAGCGCCTCGATCGCCGGGCCGCCGGGATAGCCGAGGCCGAGCAGCTTCGCCGCCTTGTCGAACGCCTCGCCCGCGGCATCGTCAATGGTCGTCGCCAGCCGCCGATAGTCGCCGACCCCGCGCACCTCGAGCAATTGGCAATGGCCGCCGCTGGCGAGGAGCAGCAAATAGGGAAACATAAGGTCACGATCGACCAGCCGCGGCGACAAGGCATGGCCTTCGAGATGGTTGACCGCGATCAGCGGCTTGCCGGTGGCAATGGCCAGCCCCTTGCCCGCGAGCAACGCGACCATCACCCCGCCGATCAACCCAGGGCCGGCGGTGGCGGCGATGGCGTCAACCTCGCCGACCCTGACGTCAGCTTCAGACAGGACCTGGCGGATCAGGCCGGGCAGGATGTCGACATGGGCGCGCGCGGCGATCTCCGGCACCACCCCGCCGAACGGGCGATGCGCCTCATTCTGGCCGACCACCGCCTGGGCAAGAATCTGCCGGTCGCCACTGACCAGCGCCACCGCGCTATCGTCGCACGACGATTCGAGACCGAGAATAAGTGGCATGCCCAACGTTCTTTGCCTGATGCGCGCGTGGTCGGCTAGGGGTTGAGGTCTGGATGGGGCGCAACAGGATTCCTCCCCCTCGATGGGGGAGGATAGGTGGGGGTGAGTTGGTTGCAGCAAATTGGCGGCTTTGAAGTGGGCAGGCCGAAAGTTGGTTCGCCAATATTCGCTTTCGGTTCGCTTTACGTCGATCATCACCCCCTCCCAACCTCCCCATCAAGGGGGAGGAGCCATGTCATCGCGGCGAAAGCCGGAGCGCGTGAAACACCATCCGCCCGAGGGCGCGACGGGTCGCGCGCGGGGACTGCGGCGACGACCGACCAGGGCTGAACTGGCGATGTGGAAGATCTTGAGGACGTCGTTCCCAGAAGCTCGGTTTCGGCGGCAGGTGCCAATCCGGCATTTCATTGTTGATTTCGCGAGTCATGAAGCGCGGGTCGTGATCGAGGTTGATGGTGGGCAGCATACGGTCGAAGGGGATGCGGAACGGACGCGGGTGATCGAGGATGAGGGATATCGGGTGGTGCGGTTGTGGAATGATGATGTTCTGGGCAATGCGGAAGGGGTCTGGGTTGTGATCGATGCCGCGCTGCAAGGGCATCACCCCCACCCAACCCCCACCCATCGAGGGGGAGGAGTCGCGTTGTGGCCATGACTAGTCTTCGCGTTATAACCTTGGGGACGCGCGGGTCGCCGCTTGCGGTGGTGCAGGCAAATAAAGTCGCGGCGGCGCTGGAGGCGGCGCATGGCTGGGTGGCGGGGACGGTGGTGATCCGCACCATCCGCACCAGCGGCGACCGCATCCAGGACCGGCCACTGGCCGAGGTCGGCGGCAAGGCGTTGTGGACCAAGGAACTCGACCTGGCCTTGCTCGGCGGGGAAAGCGACCTGTCGGTCCATTCGATGAAGGATGTCGAAAGCGAGCGGCCCGATGCGCTGGTGATCGCGGCGATGCTCGTGCGCGCCGATGTGCGCGACCGGCTGATCGGGGCGCGGTCGATCGCCGGCTTGCCGGAGGGCGCTGTCGTAGCAACCTCGTCGCCGCGCCGCGCCGCGCAACTGCGCCACTTGCGGCCCGACCTTCGGATCGAGCCGATCCGCGGCAACGTCCAGACCCGGCTCGACAAGATTTCGCGCGGCGAGGCCGATGCAACAATGCTCGCCGCCGCCGGGCTCGACCGGCTGGGGATCGAGGCCGGATCGCCGGTCCCGGTCGAGGCGATGCTGCCCGCGCCGGGGCAGGCGGCGATCGGGATCGAATGTCGCGCCAATGACGACGACATGCGCGCGTTGCTGATGGCGATCGATCATCGCGCGACCCACCGCGCGGTAAGCATCGAGCGGGCGTTCACCCGCGCGCTCGGTGGGACCTGCCATTCGCCGGTCGCGGCGCTGGCCGAATTGACGCCGACGGGGGTGCGGTTTCGAGCCGAGATTTTGAGCAAAGATGGAACCGAGCGGATCGCCGAGGATCGGATCTTCGCGGATGAAGCGGAAGCCGAAGCGCTGGCGGTCGAGATATTGGACCGCGCCAGCCCCGCGACCCGCGCATTGTTCGAACGATGAGCCAGGTGGTGATATTGCGCCCCGAGCCGGGGGGACAAGCAACATTGGCACGGGCGGCGGCGGCGGGAATCGACGCGGTGTCGATTCCGTTGTTCGCGGCTGGGTCGATCGAGTGGGTCGCGCCGGCGGCGAGCGAGTTTGATGCATTGCTGCTGACCAGCGCCAATGCGGTGCGGCATGGCGGGGCGCAATTGGCGGGTTTGCGACAATTGCCGACTTATTGTGTCGGTGAAGCGACGGCCGTTGCGGCGCGCGAGGCGGGGTTTGTTGTGGCGGCAACCGGGGCGGGCGATGCCGAAGCGTTGGTTACGCATGTGCCGTACGGGCTGCGCTTGCTCCACCTAGCGGGGCGCGACCATCGCGCGATGGTCGGAGTCACGTCGATTGCCGTTTATGCCAGCGCGGAGATCGACCCGCCGCCGTCACTTAAGGCGCTCAATGGCGGGGTGGCGATGGTCCATAGCCCGCGCGCCGGCGCGCGATTGGCCGAACTGGTCGAACAGCGCGGGGACATTGGCATCGTCGCGATCAGCGCAGCGGCAGCGGCGGCATGTGGGCCCGGGTGGCGCGACGTAAAGGCGATCGACGCGCCCGACGATATCGCGCTTCTGGCCCTCGCCGCCGCGCTGTGTCAGAACCGCTGACATGAACGCGGGTTATTCACGATCGAACAAATGGGCCGCGATGCTGGCGTGGGTGGTCCTGCTCGTCCTGGTCGGCGCAGGGCTGGCGGTGTGGGGCTTGTCGCGGTGGGATGCGGGCGCGCGGTTCCTGGGCGTCGCGCCCGAACCGCCGCCGACGCTGGCGCTGCATCCGGTGCGTGCCGCGACGCAGGCCGTGCCGGCGACCGGAGCCGCGCCCGATGCGGCGGCGGCCGACCGGGTGGCTTTACTCGAGGCGCGGCTGCGCAATGTCGAGAATGCCACCCAGCGCAACGCCGGGTCGGTCGGTCGGGCCGATGCGTTATTGGTCGCCTTCGCCAGTCGCCGGGCGATCGATCGCGGGGTCCAGCTGGGCTATCTCGAGACATTGCTGGCCGAGCGCTTCGGGGCGCAGCACCCGGTCGCGGTGGCGACGATCATCACCGCCTCGCGCACCCCCATCACGCTCGATGATTTGACCAATGATTATGCGCGGCT
>JBDSOV010000094.1:0-3763 GCA_039914575.1 Sphingomicrobium sp. | reverse complement strand
ATCCTCGATCGAGCCGCCCCCGCGCGCGACAATGATCAGGTCGGGTCGGCCAAGATCGCTATCAACGTTCATCGCGCCAAACCCGCGAATCGCCGCCGCCACTTGCCCCGCCGCCGCTTCGCCCTGGACCGGCACCGGCCACACCAGCACATGCGTCGGGCAGCGGTCGGCCAGCCGGTGGAGGATATCGCGAATCACTGCCCCGGTCGGCGAGGTGACGATGCCGATGGTGCGCGGTAGGAATGGCAGCGACCGCTTTTTCGACTCATCAAACAGCCCCTCGGCAGCCAAGGCGCGGCGGCGCTTGTCGAGCAGCGCCATCAGCGCGCCCTCCCCGGCCAGCTCGAGCTTGTCGACCACCAGCTGATATTTGGACCGCCCGGGATAAGTGGTGAGCTTGCCCGACGCGATCACCTCGGCCCCGTCCTCGGGCGCGAATTGCAATCGCGCCGCCTGGCCGCGCCACAGCACCGCGTCGATATTCGCCGAATCGTCCTTCAGCGTGAAATAGCAATGCCCCGATCCGTGGCGCTTCCACCCCGAAATCTCGCCGCGAACGCGGACATGGCCGAACGCTTCCTCGACCGTGCGCTTCAACGCGCCCGACAATTCGCTGACCGAGAACGGCGGCGAATTGTCGCCCGCGCCATCCTTGGCTAACAGGCCGGATGCTTCGTCATCTGGGCCAAGTGCCGGATCACTATCGGAAACGCTCATGAATATCCTGCTGCTCGGGTCGGGAGGCCGCGAAGATGCGCTGGCGTGGCGGCTTAGGCAATCGCCAAGCTGCACCCGCCTGATCGCCGCGCCGGGCAATCCGGGGATTGAACGCTGGGCCAAGTGCCACGCGATCGACCCGTGCGACCCGGTCGCGGTGGTCGCCCTGGCTCGGGCGGAAAGCATCGATCTGATCGTCGTCGGCCCCGAGGCGCCACTGGTTGCCGGGGTTGCCGACTTCGCCCGGGCCGCCGGGATCGCGACCTTTGGCCCCAGCGCCGCCGCCGCCATGCTCGAAGGGTCGAAGGGCTTCACCAAGGATTTGTGCGCCATCGCGGGAATCCCCACCGCTGCTTATGTCCGCGTCGAGACCGAAGCCGCCGCACTCGCCGCGCTCGACGATTTCGCCATCCCCGTGGTGATCAAGGCCGACGGCCTTGCGGCGGGAAAGGGCGTCACCGTCGCTCTGACCCGCGCGGAAGCCGAGGGCGCGATCCGCGCCGTTGGCGACGGCGCAATGGTGATCGAAGCGTTTCTCGACGGCGAGGAAGCCAGCCTGTTCGCGTTGGTCGACGGGCCGCGTTGCGTCGCACTGGCCTCGGCCCAGGATCACAAGCGCGTCGGCGAGGGTGACATCGGCCCCAACACCGGCGGCATGGGGGCTTATTCCCCAGCGCCCGTTCTCACCCCCGAGCTCGAAGCCCAAGCGATGCGCGAGATCGTCGAGCCGACCGCGCGTTTCATGGCCGACGCCGGCACTCCCTTCTCGGGGATATTGTTCGCGGGGCTGATGCTCACCTCGGACGGGCCCAGCCTGATCGAATATAATGTCCGCTTCGGCGATCCCGAATGCGAAGCGATCATGGCGCGCATTGTCGGCGATTTCGCAGCCCTGCTCTACGCGGTCGCGACCGGCGCCGACTTCGCCGCCCCCGCGCTTGTCCCCGATACCGCAATGACGGTGATCATTGCTGCCGACGGCTACCCAAGCGTGCCCCGCAAAGGCGGCGCCATTTCCGGGCTCGATGCCGCCGCCGCGATCGATGGCGTGACCGTGTTCCACGCCGGAACCGCGCACGACGGCGATCGCCTTGTCGCAACCGGCGGCCGGGTGCTCGCGGTGACCGCGCTTGGGACCGATCTTCTCGACGCCCGCGATCGCGTCTATCAGGCGGTCGCCGCAATCAACTATCCCGACGGCTTCCACCGCCGCGACATCGGCTGGCGAGAATTGGAGCGCACTCGATGAAGCGCAACACCGCCCTCGTCACGGGGCTCGTGGCGACGCTTGCCGCGACCTTCCTGTGGCATGGCCCGGGCGGCGCCGGGGCACGGTTCGCCGGGTCGATCGACCGCACCATGCGCGCCACGCTCGACCATTATGAGATGCCGTCGGTGGCGGCGCGGCTCCAGCGCGATCCGCTGACGCGTCGGCTGATGCTCGAAGGCCCGGCCGACGATTTCCAGCGCGGCGAAATCAAACGCATCGCGCTCGACGTGCCGGGGGTGGCTACCGCGCATTGGGCGGGGCCGCGCAACCCGCCGCGCGCCTTGCCGTTACTTGCCGAGGCGATGCTGATGGCGCTCGCTTGCTTTGCGATCGGAGTGGTGCTGGCGTACATCGCGGCGCTGCGCCGCCGCTCGCGGGAGGCATTCGCATGATGACGATCCTTGGTTATTATTGGCCGGTGATGGTGGTGGCACTGCTGATCGGGATCGCCAGCGGCGTGCTCGCGTATCGCGCGCGCGGATCCAGGCCGAGGAGCTGACATGAATTTCCTGATTGCTTATTGGCCGCTGGCCCTGATCGCCGCCTTGCTCGCGCTGGTCTTGCTCTATTTCCTGCTGCGACCGCGCCAACACGTTTCGCTGACCGAAAGCGCGCCGATTCGTCCACATATGCAGGTCGCGAAAACCGGGGCCAAGGCTGGTGAAGGCAAAAGCCTCGGCGACGAAGCCGCCGCAGCCGCCGCCGACGTCGCCGGGTCGATCATCTCGGCCCGGGTCCACGCCGCACTGCCCGGCGCCTCGGGCCCGCCCGATGACCTCGTTCAGCTAAAGGGCATCGGCCCCAAGCTCGCCGCTTTGCTCAACCAGCGCGGGATCATCCGCTTCGATCAAATCGCCAAACTGTCCCCGGCGCAGGTCGACGATCTCGACGATGCGCTCGGCGCCTTCCGCGGCCGACTCGCGCGCGATCGTGTCGTCGACCAGGCGGACTATCTCGCGCGCGGTGACATTGACGGCTTCGAACAACGCTACGGCAAGCTCTGACGAGCCAATTACGCCCCGATCATCACCGGCGTCCCGACCTTGGTCACCGCGAACAATTTCGCCGCAAATTTGGCCGGAAGGCGGATGCAGCCATGCGACGCGGGGCGCCCTGGCAGCATCCCGGCGTGGAGCGCGATGCCATATTTATCGATCCGCTGCATGTGCGGCATTGGCGCATTGTCATATTTGACCGAGCGGTGGAAAATCTTTTTGTCGAGCACCCCGAAGATGCCGGTCGGGGTCGGGTTCTCGGCGGTACCGCTGGAAATGGTGGTGACTGCGGCCAGCCGGTCGCCGCGATACAGATAGGCAATCTGATCGGACAGGCTGATCACCACCCGCGCTTCGCCCCAGCGGTCTCCGTCGCTGGCCTGATCGTCCCACAAATATTGGCCATTGCGCAGTCGATCGACGCCGAACGTCGCCACCATGTCGCCGTGGGCACCATAAGCAGCATCGGCGGCGGCGGCCTTGGCCTCGGGGGTTTCGATCATGGCGATTGCCGGGGCGGCGATCATCGACAGCGCAAGCGATACCGTAACCGCCAGCGCGAGGGCTAGCTTTCTCATTTCGTTCACTTTCTTAAATTTGGTTGGGTTAGCGGATCAATGACTGTCGCTCGCCAAAGTTCCAAACCGTTGCAATTAGCTACGGGTTGTTGCTGCCCGCGGCATATGATGCTCGCAGTGTGACCACATCTACACCGTTCGCCGACCGGTGGCTCGAGCCAGCCGCTCAGCCCGACCCGCCAACCACTCAACCGCTCAACCGC
>JBDSOV010000061.1:0-6822 GCA_039914575.1 Sphingomicrobium sp. | reverse complement strand
TGATCGCCGGGCAATTGCTCGCGTTGGCCTTGCTGCTCGTGCTCCAGGCGCAGCTTGGCGAAGCGGGGATGGAGCGGGTCGGCTGGCGCATCGCATTCGGGGTCGGCGCGGTGCTTGCAGTGGTGGTGTTTATCATCCGCCGCAACCTCACCGAAACCGACAATTACCAGAAAGTCGCGGCCGCTGGCGACCGCCCCAAATCGAGCGGCGCCAATTTGTTTCGCGATCATCCCAAGGAAGCGTTTTTGGTGATGGCACTGACCGCCGGGGGTACGCTCGCCTTCTACGCCTACACCACCTACATGCAGAAATATCTCGCCAACACCGTCGGCTTCGACCGCGCGGTGGCATCGCGGATCATGACCGCGGCCTTGTTCGCGTTCATGCTGCTCCAGCCCTTGGGCGGCGCGCTGTCGGACCGTATCGGGCGGCGGCCGGTGATGATTTTTTTCGGTATCGGTGGCGCGCTCACCACCTATCCGCTGTTCGTCGCGCTCGAGACAACCACCAGCCCGGTCGCGGCGTTCGGGCTGGTGATGGCGGCGCTGGTGATGGTCACCGGCTACACTTCGATCAATGCGGTGGTGAAGGCGGAATTATTCCCGGCACACATCCGCGCGTTGGGGGTCGCCTTGCCCTATGCGCTGGCCAACACATTATTCGGCGGGACGGCGGAATATGTCGCGCTCTATTTGAAACAGATTGGCCACGAGCGGTGGTTCTACATTTACGTTTCGGTGGTCATCCTCGGATCACTGATCGCTTATGTGCGGATGCGCGAGACCAAACATAGCAGCCTGATCAATGACGATTGACCGCGCCGACATCGAACGCATCACCCTGGTCGTGTTCGGGCTATTGGTGCCGATCGCGCTCGGCAGCTCGCTGACCATCTTCAACGATGGCGACGTGCGCTGGCACATCGCTGCGGGGCAGTGGATGCTCGATCATCGGAGCGTGCCGTACAGCGACCCGTTTTCCTTCACCTTCGCGGGCCAGCCGTGGACCGCGTTCGAGTGGGGATCGCAGCTGATCTTCGGCGCGGCCTGGCGCTTGGCCGGGTTTGGCGCGGTGGCGGCGGTGGTCACTGCGGCGCTGGTTGCGCTGCACCTGGTAATTGTCGCCGAGGCACGGCGGTGGGTCGGTCCGCTGGGCATTGCGGTGACGGTTATCTTGTTGAATCTAGTCCTTATTCCGATGATATTGGCGCGCCCGCATGTGCTCGGTTGGGTGATGCTCGCAGTGTGGCTTGAGCTGTTGCTCCGCGCCCGCGAAGCCGACCGCACTCCGCCACTGGTAGCCGCCGCTTTGATGATAGTGTGGGCCAATTTCCACGGCAGCTTCGCCATCGGGCTGGTGATCGCCGCGGTGGTCGCGCTCGACGCCTGCATCGCGGCAAAGTGGCGCTGGCCGACGGTGCGCGGCTGGCTGATCTTCGGCATCGCCTCGGCGATTGGCGCGATGGTCACGCCGAACGGACTCCAAGGCTTCCTTCATCCGCTGACCGTGGCACAATTGGAGACGCTGCCGCTGATCGTCGAATGGCGGCCGAGCGATTGGGGGCGGACGCCATATTTCTTCGTCGCGTTGGGGATGTCCGCGCTGCTTATGGCGCGGCGCGGGGTGCGGCTCAGGCCGATGATGGCCGGGCTGCTCGCTTTGTTGCTGGCAATGGCATTGTTCCAGATGCGGCACCAGGCAATGCTGGCAATCGTCGCTGCGATGCTGCTGCCGAGGGCGATGGCGCGGGACGAGCGGGGGGAATTATTCACCGAACCACTGCAGCGGCGGATGGTCGCGGTCGGGCTGGCGTCGGCGCTGACTGGATTGCTGCTGTTCCGGACCCTCACCCCGCTCGAGCCGGCCGAGAATGGCGCCAACCCCAAGTCGGCGATTGCCGCGCTGCCGACGGAGCTCAGGACGGCGCCGGGGCTCACTGGTTATGGCTTTGGCGGACCACTGATCCTGGCCGGGATCAAGCCCTATATCGACGGGCGGCAGGACATGTATGGCGATGCCTTCTTCGCCGATTACCAACGCCTTCTCGACGGTGATGGCGCGGCGTTCGACCGAGCGGCGCGGCGCTATGACCTACAATGGACGATGCTGCCGCCGCGCTACGAAGCGCTGATCGGGCGGCTTGATTCAGACCCGGCTTGGGAGCGGATCTACGTCGACAAGGTCGCCGTGATTCACCGCCGCCGCTAGCGCTTCAAATAGCCTTCAAGGTCGTCGCGAAGCTCATTCACGGTCGCGCTTTGCCAGCCGTCCGCCCAATCCGCCTCGCTCTGGCGGCCGCTCTTCAAGTAGGCCGGGCGGGCCCATTGGTGGGTCGCGACCTCGGGCTTGACCTTGGCCAGCAAGGCGATGTTGAACGGGGTTGCGAAGCGCAGGCCGACCTGGTCACCGCGCGACCAGCTAACGATTGCGAAATGCTGCCCGGCCTCGCCCAGGTCGAGCAACACTTCGGCATCGCTGGCGAACGCCGCGTCGCTATCGACCAGTGCGCCCTGTTCCGAAATGTTGCGTAGCCGGACGCGGGCCGAATCGTGGTTGTAATGAATTGCGCCCCACCAGATCAGCGGGTGGCGAAGTTCCGTCCGGCGCTGTTCGCCAGTGGCCGATTCGGCCGGCTTGGCCAGCTTGGGCGCGTGCACCGGCTGGCTGGTGACCATCGGGGCAAGTGCGGATTCGGGAAAGGATCGTCTGAGCACATCGAGCAGCATGGCATCGCGCTGGCTGCTGTCCCCGCCAACCTGGGTTTCATGCGCGAATTCGAGTCCGATGCGATCGCCGCGGATCCAGCGCACCGCGCATTCGACCGGGGTGCAATCGCCAAACCCGAGATGAACCTTCTGCCACATAGTCAGCGCGACATCGGTGCGGATCATCGCCCCGCCGCCCGACAGGTTGATCAGGTCGACCTGTTGATTCTTGCGGCCAACCTTCAGGGTCGCATATTCGGCCTGCAACCGGTGACGATCATCGTCGCGGTGATTGACGTTGCGGGACGCTTCGCGCGGCACCGGCACCGAGCCCAAGCCCGCAGCCTCGCTCGCGCCCAATTTTTTCTTGCCCGGCATTACCGGGCCGGACGGGTGCAGACCGCCGCCCTTGTCGAGCGCGGAGCGGAAACTGTTCATCGATCGGACCTCGCATGCCATGGCGCGGCCATCTTGACGCGAGTTGGTTACGATTTGGTAAGCATCCAGCCACTCGACTTGGCGGTTGCGCCTGCTTAACTTGGGCGCGTCGTATTGAGGCCAGTCGAGGAAGGGAGCGCAATGGACCAGGATCGCGCTGCCGCAAATTTGCCGCCGGTCGACTCGACGTCGGTTCAGATGAGCCCCAATGGACTGCGTCAGAGAGCTCTGTTCCGGATCGCGGCCGCTTATGCCGTGGCAGCGTGGCTGGTAATCCAGGTCGCCGCGACGGTTGCGCCGGCGTTTGATCTTTCGCCATGGTTAGTCCGCGCGGTGATTTTGTTCGCGGTGTTGGGATTTGTTGCAACGGTCGCATATTTCGGTTTTGTGCGTCCCGCCAGCGGCGAGACGGCGAGCGATCTTAAACGAACCAGCCGGCTGGCCTCGCTGGCATTCGGCGGCGCGTTGGTCGTCGCGGCGCTGGCCGGTGTTGGTTTTATCGCTCGCCAGACCCTGTTCGCAAGGGAGCAGGTGTCGCTGGCCGTGCTGCCGTTCGCCGACCTGTCGCCGAAGCGCGACAAAGCCTATTTCGCCGAAGGCGTCGCCGAGGAGATATTGAGTTCGCTCGCCGCCGACCGCGGGATCAAGGTGCTTGGACGAACGTCCGCCCGGCAGATCGAGCGCAATCCCGATCCGGCCGAAATCCGCGCCAGGCTTGGCATCACCCATCTGCTGGAAGGCAGCGCCCGGTCCGCGGGTGACCAACTTAGGGTCAATGTCCGGCTGATCGATACCGCCGACGGCCGCCAGTTGTGGGAAGAGAAATATGAGGGAAGGCCGGCGGACGTGTTTGCGGTCCAGGACAGAATTGCCTCGACGGTCGTGCGGCGGCTGCGCGGCACGCTTGGCGGCGAAGGGCCGCGCCGACCCGCCGACCCGCCGCCGGTCGACGCTTACCAGGCTTACCTCGCCGCCCGAGCCCTGATGCGCGATCCGAAGAAAGAGCCGCTGACACAGGCCAGGAAGCTGGCCCTGCAGATTGTCGATGCGCATCCCGACTATGCGCTCGGCCACGCATTGCTGGCCGATGTCACCTTCCTGTTGGCAGACGATCCCTTCTCCTACGGCGACATACCGGCAGACAAGGCACGGCGGATCGCGGTGGCGCACGCCCGCCAGGCAGTCCGGTTGGCACCGGACCGGGCCGAGGGCTATGCCGCTCTCGGCCTCGCGCTGCCCCCGCAGGAGGCAATTGCCCCGCTTAGGAAGGCGATTGCGTTGGATCGCAGCTGGGCGGCACTGCGCTTGCGACTTGGGCTGGCGCTCAACGGCCTCAACCGCAATGATGAGGCCTTTGAGCAGTATCGTTTGGCGATCGAGACCGACCCTCTTTCACCGTCGATCAATAACCGCTTCATTTCGACGCTTGCCGCTTCTGGCCAAAGCGCGAAGGCGCTCGAGGTGGCTGCGCTGTATCTGCAGCGTGGAGGCAGCGAAGCGCAGGTCTGGCGTTTTCGTGGAAATACGCTCGGCCTGATCGGCGATCTGTCGGGCTCGGCCGCGGCGCGACGGCGCGCGTTGGCGCTCGACCCCGACCTGCCCTACCAGCATGAGTATCTTGCGATCGGCCTTCACTTGTTCGGACTCGATGAGCAGGCCGCCCACTATGCTCCTCGCGTATCACGCTATTTCCAGCTGTTTGTCGCTGATGATCGTGGCGCGCTCAGGGCGCAGCTTGTGCGAGACGGGGCCAAAGCGTGGTCGGCCAACGGCGTCGAAAGCGCGGTGTTTTCGCTGGCGCGCGCCCGTGATTGGCAGACGATGGTGCGTTTTTACGATGTCCGCCCGGCGGACCACCGCGACCTGTGCGCAACACAGCCTCAGTTCACGCCATTCATCGCGATGGCGCTGCGTGCTCAGGGCCGCGCCGGCGAAGGCGAGCGGCTCCTGTCGTGCCTTCAAGGCTCGCTCACCGCGCAGCTCAAGATGCGTCATCGCTCACCCGATCCCAGCGCCGGTGAACTCGAGATGTGGCAGGCGAGCCTGCTGGCGTTGCGTGGTGACACGCGGGCATTCGATTGGCTCGCGAAGGCGATGGACCGGGGCTGGATCGGCCAATATTATTCGTCGAGCCTTGCCGACTGGCCGCAGTTCGACCGCCTGCGCGGCGATCCCCGTTACGCCGAGAACCAGCGCAGGATTGATTCCAGAATTGGGAAAGAGCGGGCCGAGACCTTGCGGATGCTCGGGCGGGCCGCCCGCTAGCTCGAATAATACATGTCGAACTCGACCGGGCTGGGGGTGGTTTCCCAGCGCATCACGTCGGCCCATTTCAATTCCATGTAGGAATCGATCTGGTCGTCGCTGAAGACGTCGCCCTTGGTCAAAAAGGCGCGGTCATTGTCGAGCGCGATCAGGGCTTCGCGCAAAGATCCGCAGACAGTTGGGACGTTGACCAGCTCGGCCGGGGGCAAATCATAGAGATTCTTGTCCATCGCCTCGCCCGGGTGGATGCGGCTCTGTATCCCGTCCAGTCCGGCCATCAGCAGCGCCGAATAAGCCAGATAGGGATTGGCCATCGCGTCGGGGAAGCGGAACTCGACGCGCTTGGCCTTGTCGCCCGCGCCATAGGGAATCCGGCACGAGGCCGAGCGGTTGCGGCTCGAATAGGCCAGCAGCACCGGCGCCTCGAAGCCGGGGACGAGACGCTTGTAGCTATTGGTGGTCGGGTTGGTGAAGGCGTTCAAGGCGCGGGCATGCTTGATCACCCCGCCAATGAAATAGAGCGCCATTTCGCTAAGACCGGCATAGCCATTGCCGGCGAACAGGGGCTTTCCACCCTTCCAGATCGACATGTGGGTATGCATGCCGCTGCCGTTATCCCTGGCGATCGGCTTCGGCATGAAGGTCGCGGTCTTGCCATAGGCCTGGGCGACCATGTGGACGACGTACTTATAGACCTGCATGCGATCGGCGGTTTCGACCAATTTGCCATAGGTCAGCCCGAGCTCATGCTGGGCCGCGGCGACCTCGTGGTGATGCTTGTCGCACGGCAGCCCCATTTCGATCATGGTCGAGACCATTTCGGCGCGGATGTCACCGGCGCTGTCGACCGGCGCGACGGGGAAATAGCCGCCCTTGGCGCGCGGCCGATGGGCGAGGTTGCCGCCTTCATATTGCTTCGACGAATTGCCTGGAAGCTCGATGTCGTCGAGCGCGTAGAAACTGGTCGCGTAGCTGTCCTCGAAGCGGACGTCGTCAAACATGAAGAATTCGGCCTCGGGGCCGACGAACACGGTGTCGCCGACGCCCGTCGCCTTGAGATAGGCCTCGGCGCGGGTCGCGGTCGAGCGCGGATCGCGGTTGTACAGCTCGCCGGTCGAGGGCTCGACGATGTTGCACACCATGATCAGCATCGGCGTGGCCGAGAACGGATCGACGTAGGTCGCCGACAAATCGGGCTTGAGGATCATGTCGCTCTCGTTGATCGCCTTCCAGCCTTCGATCGAGCTGCCGTCGAACATGAAGCCGTCGGTCAGCATGTCCTCGTCGATCGCACCCGCGACCATCGAGAGATGCTGCCACTTGCCCTTGGGATCGGTGAAGCGGAGGTCGACCCACTCGATCTCCTGCTCCTCGATCGCCTTCAACACCTTCGCCGCTTCGCTCGCCATGACCG
>JBDSOV010000271.1:0-3291 GCA_039914575.1 Sphingomicrobium sp. | reverse complement strand
ATTCGGCAGGAACGTCTTCTTGGTCTTGTTATTGGCGTGGGAAACATTGTTGCCCACCTGCCGGGTCTTGCCGGTCAGCTCGCAAACGCGCGACATAATCTCTATCCTGATTTGAACGGAAGCCTATGCGTCCGGAAAGCGCCGCCCGATAGCCTTGCACTTGGCCGTCGTCAACCGCTACGCCGTCGCTCAGAAGCAACGCTTTCACCGGGCCCGCGTTGGAAACCCGCTGAAATGCGAACCGTGGAGGGCAACAATATGCGTCGAATCATCCTGGTCCTGATCATCGCGATCGTCGCGCTGATCGCCGCCATCCAGTTAAACCTGCTCAGTTTCAAGCAGGACCGTCCCGCCGCCGTGCCCGGTGTCGAAGTCACCTCCAACGGGATTACCGCGACCGGCGGCCAGACCCCGACGTTCGAGGTCGAGACCGGCACCGTCGCGGTCGGAACGCGCAACGCCACGGTCGCGGTGCCGGTGCCGACCCTCGAAGTGCGCGGCCCGGGCGAAAACCAGGTGGCGCCGGCTCCTCCACCCGCTCCGGCTCCGCGCTAAGCTGTGACGCCTTGCGGTCGATGAGCGGGTTTCCGTTACCTGCTCCAATGCGTCGCGCACTCGACCTTGCGGTCGAAGCGGCGGCGGCGGGCGAGGTGCCGGTCGGGGCGGTGATCACCAAGGACGGGCGGATCATCGCTGAAGCGCGCAATGCGATGCGCGGCTCGGTTGACCCGACAGCCCATGCCGAAATGGTGGCGATTCGCGCTGCGGCGACCACGCTCGGTCGGCCGCGGCTCGACGGCTGCGTGCTGTGGGTGACGCTGGAGCCGTGCGCGATGTGCGCCGCCGCGATCGGGCTGGCGCGAATCGCGGGGCTCAATTTTGCGGCCGGTGATCCCAAAGGCGGCGGGGTCGAGCATGGCGCGCGAATTTTCGCCCAGCCGACCTGCCATCATCGCCCCGAAATCCAGTCGGGGATTGGCGAGGTTGAAGCGGCGGCACAATTGACGACTTTCTTCGCGGAGCGGCGCGGCTAGTCCAAGGCCGCTTGTCGTTACGCCACCCGAGCGGCTAGGGTCGCTGCAACCGATGAGCCAAGCCTTGCTCCCTTTCCCTTGGATAGACCTGGTCCTGATCCTCGCGCTGGTCGCCATCAACGGCGTCCTGTCGATGAGCGAACTGGCGATTGTCTCCGCGCGCGAGGCGCGGCTGAAGGCAATGGCCAAAAGTGGCAGCGGCGGCGCCAAGGTCGCGCTTGAGCTTGCGTCCGATCCCGGCCGATTCCTGTCGACCGTCCAGATAGGCATTACGTTAATTGGAATTCTCGCCGGGGCGTTTTCCGGCGCGCGCCTTGGGACGCCGGTTGCTCAGCGACTGGCGTTGCTGGGTATCGAGCCCGAAACCGCCGAGACGGTCGGCTTCCTGCTGGTGATCGTGCTGACGACCTACGCAAGCCTGGTGATCGGCGAGCTGGTGCCAAAGCAGTTTGCGCTTCGCAAACCTGAGCCGATCGCGGCAATCATGGCGCGGCCGATGCTATGGCTGTCGAAGGTCACCGCGCCGTTCGTGTGGCTGCTCGACCGGACCAGCGCGGCAATCTTCAGGGCGCTGGGGCTGAAGCGCGAAGGCGAGAATGTGGTGACCGCCGAGGAGCTGCATCTGGTTGTCGCCGAAGCGCATATCTCGGGCGTGATCGAGGAGAGCGAGCGCGCGATCATTTCCGGGATCGTGCGGTTGGCCGACCGGCCGGTGCGCGAGGTGATGACGCCGAGGACCGAGATCGACTGGATTGACGTCGGCTGCGGGCTTGACGCGATTCGCGCGGCGCTTGCTGCCACGCCGCACAGCCGGTTGCCGGTGGCGCGCGGGTCGGTCGACGATATCGTCGGCGTGGTCTCGGCGCGCGACCTGCTGATGGAATTGCTTGACGGTCACGATCTCGATTTGGCCCGGATCGTCAGGAAGGCGCCGGTGATTCCCGATTTGATGGACGCGATGGACGCGCTCGCGGTGCTTCGCTCGGCTGAGGTGCCGTTGGCGCTGGTCCATGACGAATATGGCCACCTCGACGGGATCGTCACCCCGGGATCGATTATAGCCGCGCTGGCCGGGGCGTTCGCCAGCGATCTGGAACATGACGATGATCCACCGTTGGTCGAGCGCGAGGACGGCAGTTGGCTAGTGTCGGGCGCTGCCAGCGCCGACATGCTGACCGACCGGCTGGGGCTGGCGCTGCCGGCCGAACGCGATTTCTCGACCGTCGCCGGTTTCGCTTTGTCGGTGCTCAAGCATATTCCCGACACCGGCGAAGGTTTTGTGCACGACGGCTGGTCATTCGAAGTGGTCGACATGGACGGGCGCAAGATCGACAAATTGATTGCCACGCGGCCACGTCGCAAACGGCGCGAAGGGCCGGCGACCTTATTAGAATAGCCTCGAACCGGCTTAAACCCGCCAAAACTGTGGCCTTGATGCAACGTTACAGTCTGAAAACGAACCGGCCCGTTCCAGTCCCGGAACTTTGCGCTATAGAAAGCACTGGATCCGCATCAATTGGATGCAAAAGAGGGGAGTCCCGCATGCGTAATTATCTGCTCGCCGCCGTGGCGGCCGCTGCGCTGACCTCGCCGGCCATGGCCCGCGATAAATCAGTGTACGTCGGTGTCGAAGGCGGCGTCATGCTCGTCGAAGACACCAAATTCGATTACTCGGATACTCAATTTGATATTCCGGAGGCGATCTCGATCGACCATGAATATGGTTTCGACGTAGATGTGATCGCCGGTTATGACTTTGGCGGAATTCGCGCCGAGGCCGAACTCGGCTACAAGCGTGCGTCGATCGACGACGCTCAATTCGACTCCCGCCTCGATTCCGATCTGGACGATGATATCGATCTCGACGGCAACGTCAGCGTGCTGTCGCTGATGGGTAACGCCCTGTTGGACTTCGGCGATGAAAATGGCTGGAGTGGTTACATCGGAGGCGGCCTGGGTATCGCTCGCGTCAAGTACAAGATCGACGTCGATGGGTTCGACGATGCGAGCTTCAGCGATAGCGATACCAGCTTCGCGTGGCAGATCATCGCCGGCGTTCGCAAGTCGATCACGCCTAACCTCGATCTGGGCTTGAAGTATCGCTTGTTCAACGTGAACCGGGTTCGCTTGGGCGATGGCGACGAGCTCAAGGGCCGTTTCCGGTCGCACAGCTTGCTGCTGAGCCTGGTGTATAACTTCTACACCCCGGCCCCGCCGCCGCCGCCGCCCCCGCCGCCCCCGCCGCCTCCGCCGCCAC
>JBDSOV010000251.1:0-7570 GCA_039914575.1 Sphingomicrobium sp. | reverse complement strand
ACCCGGGTTTCTTCCGGGTGGCGCGCGTCGATAAGCATGCGCATGGACATTGAAAATTCTCCGGGCGCGCTGGAACCGCTGCAAGCGGGAGCGCGCGATGGTCGTGGCCACGGCCGATGTGGCGATGGCGTGATGTGTGTGTAATGCCTCTGCTGCGTGACCCATCCCGGGCATCGCCGGGAAAAGCGCGCCAACCGGCTCGATTGCGAGCAAGCGACTGGCGTCCTGTGGTGTCATGCAGCGTCAACCTCGAAAACCGCGCCGACAATGCAGCGCAGGTCTGCAGTTATCCTGCAGGTAACCCCGATTAGCACCCGCGCCCCTTGCCCGCAATGCCTCCCCCGTCGATAAGCGTCCTATGTGGCTAAGGCGCATTTCGAAGCGATGGCGGTGGGCATTCCATATGGTGCTCGCAGTGTGGCTCATCGCCATCGCGGCTTATTTCCTGATGCCTCGCAGGGCGGTGGAGGACAGCGAAGCGCTGTTTGGCGAGGCCCGACAGGGCGGCCTGACGGTCGAGCTGCGCGATGTCGCCGCCAATGTCGCGATCACCGAAGCCAAGGTCCCGGGCCGCCCCATCGTACTGATCGATCCCGGCCATGGCGGCCGCGACCCCGGCGCGCCAGGAGTCTCGGGCACGGTCCGCGAAAAGGAGCTGACCCTGATCTTCGCCCGCGAACTCCGCGACCTGCTCGCCAAAAACGGCCGGGTGCGGGTTGCGCTGACTCGCGACGGCGACGCAACACTGACGCTGGAGGAACGCGCGGCGATCGCTCGCCAGATCGGTGCCGGCCTGCTGGTCTCGGTCCACATGGACAGCGCCCCCAACCCGCTGGCGCGCGGTGCGACAATATATTCGTTGTCCGACGTCGCCTCCGACGCCGAAGCGGCGCGCTTCGCTCAAGCCGAGAATCGCGCCGGTGAAGCGTTGAGCAGCGAGGCCGATAACGGGTTGCGCTTCCTGCTGTCCGACCTAGCGCTGCGCGACCAGATGCAGGAATCGGCCGAGCTCGCGACCCGGCTGGTGAGCGGCAACCGCGGGCGCATGCTGCTCCGCCCCGAGCCACACAAATTCGCCGCTTTCCACATCCTGCGCCGGTCCGAAGTGCCGGGCGTGTTGTTCGAGGCGGGCTACATCAGCAATGTCGACGATGAGGCGCTGCTCCGGACGCCCGAGGGCCGCGCGCCGATCGTCGCCGAGCTGGCGCGCGCGATCGAGATCGACGCCGCGCTGAGATTGTCGCGCTAACCATGCTTTGCGTGGGGACGCTAAGCGGCTAGATGCTTGCGCCAATGCCGACTTTCGCCGTCCCGCTTCCCGATTTCGTCCGCTTCAACCAGCGGATGCATGACCGAATCGACCCGTGGTTCAAGCGTCGCGGGGTGCGGCGTCTGGCTTGGGCGGGACTGGCCGGCTTCCTGTTTTTCTCGTCGATTTGGATTTGGTCGGCGGCCGGGCTTCCCAGCTCGGAGAAATTGCTCGCCTATCAACCGCCCTTGCCGTCGAACGTTCGCGGCTATGACGGCAATCCGGTGCAGACGTTTGCCCGCGAACGGCGGGTCGAGCTGGCTTATGACGAATATCCGCCGGTCGTGGTTCACGCCATCATCTCGGCCGAAGACAAGACGTTCTTCAGCCACGGCGGGCTCGACTATCCGGGCCTGATCGGGGCGATCTTCGATTATTCGCGCAAATCGGTGACTGGCGGCCGCGCCAAGGGCGGATCGACGATCACCCAGCAAGTCGCCAAATATCTGCTGCAGGACGATCAATATGCGATCAGCCGCAAGATTCGCGAAGCGATCCTCGCCTTCCGGCTCGAAAGCACCTTGTCGAAGGAGCAGATCCTCGAAATCTATCTTAATTCAATGTTTCTTGGGCGCAACGCTTATGGTGTCCAGGCCGCGAGCCGTGCTTATTTCGACAAGGATGTCAGTGAGCTGACCCTGCCAGAAGCCGCTTATCTCGCCGTGTTGCCCAAGGCGCCATCCAATTATGACCCGGTCCGAGCCACCGCCAAAGCCACCGCCCGGCGCAACTATGTGCTCCGCGAAATGGCCGCCAACGACTACATCACCGAGGCGCAGCGCGCCGTCGCGGCGGCTGCTCCGCTCGGTACGATCCGCTACGGCAGCAATGAAAAATTCCGCCAGATGGGCGGCTATTTCATGGAAGAAGTGCGGCGCGACCTGGTCAGCCGCTTTGGCGAAAAAGCTGAGCAAGGGCCCAACAGCGTCTATGCCGGGGGCTTGTGGGTGCGGAGCTCGATGGTTCCTCTGATGCAGGATGCCGCCGCCGATGCGCTTCGCGAAGGGCTCGCAAAATTCGACGGCGGCCGCGGTTGGCAGGATACCAAATTGAGCATCGACCTGGATCGCGACTGGCGCGGGCAATTGTCGGCCTTGGCGCTCGGCACCGGCTTTCCCGATTGGCGCAAAGCGGTGATTCTCAGCAAATCGGGCAGCCAGGCGGTGCTTGGCTTTTCCGACGGCACCAGGGGCACGCTCCCGTCGTCGTCGGCGCAGCAAGCCAGGCGCGGGGGCGGGGGGACCGCCTTCAGCGCCTTAAAACCGGGCATGGTAGTGATCGCCAAGTCGACTGGCGGCGACAGCTATGCGCTTCGCTCGATCCCCGAAATCGGCGGTGCTTTCCTGGCCGAGGAAGTGCGCACCGGGCGGATCCTGGCGATGCAGGGCGGGTTCGACGTGATCGGTTCGTCCTACAATCGCGCGACCCAGGCACTTCGTCAGCCGGGATCGTCATTCAAGCCTTTGGTCTATGTTACCGCGCTCGAAAATGGAATGACTCCGGCCTCGATCATCGTCGATGCCCCGTTCTGCGTGTGGCAGGGCGCGGGGCTCGGCAATAAATGCTTCAAGAATTTCGACGGCGGTTATGCCGGGGCCAAGACGATGCGCTGGGGGGTCGAACAATCGCGCAACCTGATGACTATCCGCACTGCGGCGCAGACTGGCATGCCCAAGGTGATCGCCAATGCCGCCAAGCTGGGGGTCGGCAACTACCCCAATTATCTGTCGATTGCGCTCGGTGCCGGCGACACCACGGTGATGAAGTTGACCAATGCGTATGCGGTGCTTGCCAATAACGGGCGCGAGGTCAGGCCAACGATCATCGACTTCGTCCAGGACCGCAACGGTAAGGTGGTCTATCGCACCGACAATCGCTGCGCCGTGATGGAGGGCTGCAACGCGCCCGACTGGAATGGTGAGGCGATGCCGCGACCGCCGATTCGGGCCAGGCAATTGCTCGAGCCGCAAGCCGCGTACCAGATGGTTCACATCCTCGAAGGCGTGGTCGAGCGCGGGACCGCGACCGTATTGCGCGACCTCAACCGGCCATTGTTCGGCAAGACTGGAACAACCTCGGGCCCGACCAACGTGTGGTTTGTTGGCGGGACACCCGACGTCGTTGCCGGGGTTTACCTCGGCTACGACCGGCCGCGCTCGATGGGCGGCTATGCGCAAGGCGGGCGGATCGCGGGGCCGGTGTTCAAGCAATTTGCGCAGATCGCGCTCAAAGACATGCCCAAGACGCCGTTCGTCGCGCCGGCGGGGATCCGCATGGTACGGATCGACCGGGTCACGGGCAAGCGCGTGTTCGGCACCTTCCCGACGACCGAAGATCCCAAATCGTCGGTAATCTGGGAGGCGTTCCAGCCCGAAACCGAACCGCGCCGCTCATTCCGCCGCGAGGATCGCGCCGACGCTGCCGATGCAGTGAAAAGGCCCCGCGTAGCGCGCGCCAGACCCGCCACACCAAAGCCGCCCGCCGACGATTTCTTGCAACGGCAGGGCGGGATTTATTAGGGCCTCCGGGCCGCATTGTTGGAAAGCCAAAATCATGCGCGCCGAAGCGCAAGCTCATATCGACCAGATCAACGCCGCCACCCAGCTGCTCCGCCGGTTCCTCGATTGGGACAAGGCGCACAAAAGGCTGGCCGAGCTTAACGACAAAGTCGAGGATTCGACGCTGTGGGACGACCCCAAGGCAGCGCAGGAGGTGATGCGCGAGCGGCGCCGGCTGGAGGAGGCAATCGGCGCGACGGCCAAGATCGAGACCGAGCTGACCGATACCGTCGAACTCATTGAAATGGCCGAAGCCGAAGGCGACACGGCTCTGGTCGAGGACGGCGTCACTGCGCTCGCCGAGCTGGCCGATCGCGCTGAACGCGACAAGGTTGCGGCGTTGCTGGCGGGCGAGGCCGACGCCAATTCTTCTTATATCGAAATCAATGCCGGTGCTGGCGGGACCGAGTCCAACGACTGGGCGGGGATGCTCCAGCGGATGTATTCGCGTTGGGCCGAACGCCACGGGATGAAGGTCGAATTGATCGACCACCACGCCGGCGAGCAAGTCGGGATCAAGTCGGCGACTTTGCTGATCAAGGGCGAATATGCCTATGGTAATCTGAAGGTCGAGGGTGGGGTCCACCGGCTGGTGCGGATCAGCCCCTACGACAGCTCGGCGCGGCGCCACACCAGCTTCGCCTCGGTGTGGGTCTATCCCGAGGTCGATGACGATATCGACATCGAGATCAACGAGAGCGAACTGAGGATTGACACCTATCGCGCGTCGGGCGCGGGCGGGCAGCATATCAACACGACCGACAGCGCGGTGCGGATTACGCATATCCCGACCAATATCGTCGTCCAGTGTCAGAACCAACGATCGCAGCACAAAAACAAGGCCGAGGCGCTGAAACAGCTCAAGGCGCGGCTATACGAGGCCGAACTGCAGAAGCGCGAAGCCGAAGCCAATGCCAGCGCGGCGTCGAAAACCGACATCGGCTGGGGCCACCAGATCCGCAGCTACGTCCTCCAGCCCTATCAATTGGTCAAGGATCTGCGCACCGGCGTCATCTCGACCGCGCCGCTCGACGTGCTTGACGGCGATCTCGATCGCTTCATGGCCGCGGCCTTGTCGCAGCGGGTGAGCGGCGAAAAGGTCGAGGTCGACGATGTTGATTAGGGCCGCCTCCACCGGCCTGTTATTACTCGCACTCGGCGCCTGCGACGGCAGTGAGCCGCAATCGACTTTCCCCAAGGCGCAGCGCGACATCGCGCCGATCGTCAGCGACAGCTTCTCGACCGAGGATGCGCGCGACCGGGTGGGCGAGGCCGAGGCGGTAATCACCTTTGCCGGCGTTACCCCCGGCATGTCGGTGGCCGATATCGGTGCTGGCGAAGGCTATTATACCGTGCGTCTATCGCGCACCGTGGGACCCAGGGGTCGGGTGCTGGCGGAGGATATCGTCCCCGAAACCCGCGACCGGTTGGGACTCAGGGTGCAGCGCGAAGGGCTCGACAATGTCGCGGTCCGCCTCGGCCTGCCCGATGATCCCAAGCTGCCCGCAGCCAGCTTCGACCGGATCTTCCTGGTCCATATGTATCATGAGGTCGAGCAGCCGTATCCCTTCCTGTGGCACTTGCGCGAAGGGCTGAAGCCGGGCGGGCTGGTGCTTGTGGTCGACGCCAAACGCCCGGTGAAGCGCCACGGCATGCCGCCCGCATTGCTCGAATGCGAATTCGCCAGCCTCGGCTTGACCAAATTGCGCGAGGCCGCACTCGACGGTGCCGATAGCTATATGGTGCTCTATGCCGCCACCAAGGCGCGGCCCGAGCCGGGCGCGATCAAGCCATGCACAGTGCAGGGCTGACTATGACAAATTCGACTTAAAGCAGCCCCATCGCGCGCATCGACGAGCATTGCTGGCCGGCGATGACGAGGTGGTCGAGCACGGCAAGGTCGATCGCTTCGCCAACCAGTGCCAGACGGCGGGTAATCTGGCGATCGTGGGCGCTGGGGGTCGGATCGCCGCTTGGGTGGTTGTGGGCGAGGATTACACCCGCGCTGCCGTGAACCGATGCGTCGGCGATGACCTGGCGCAGCGGAAGGCTGGCCCCGCCAGCATCCCCATCATGCCGCGTAAGGTGGATGCACCGCGCCCGATCGTCGACGTGGGCGACCCACAGATGTTCCTTGGCTGGATCGGTCTCGGCGAGGCAATCGGCGAAGAATCGCCGGGCCGCTTCGAGACCGTTGAGACACAGCGGTGATTCGGCACGCTGATGGTACATGCCCATTGCTTACGGGACGCGGGCCCCGGCAGCGACGTGAACCGAGTCGGGATTGGCGCAGTTTTCAGTCCACAATGGATCGAAACCGGCCCCTTGCCGCGCCGCGTGGTGCGGCTAGGGTGGGGCGATGCGCAATTACCTCAATTTGATGCAGCAGATTCTCGATCATGGCGTCGAGCAGATGGACCGTACCGGCACCGGCACCCGATCCCTGTTCGGCGCGCAGCTGCGGTTCGATCTCGCCCTCGGCTTCCCGCTGGTGACCACCAAGAAACTCCATCTGCGGTCGATCATCGTCGAGTTGCTGTGGTTCCTGCGCGGCGACACAAACGTCGCCTGGCTTAAGGAGCGCAAGGTCGGCATTTGGGACGAATGGGCCGACGACAACGGCGACCTCGGCCCGGTCTATGGCAAGCAATGGCGTGACTGGGAGGCGGCCGATGGTCGCCACATCGACCAGATCGCCAACCTCGTCGAACTGATCCGGCGCGACCCCTCCTCGCGGCGCCAGATCGTTACTGCGTGGAATCCGGGCGAGCTCGAACGAATGGCGTTGGCTCCGTGCCATTGCCTGTTCCAGACCCAAGTCGCGGCCGGGCGGCTCAATCTCCAGCTCTACCAGCGTAGCGCCGACTTCTTCCTCGGCGTGCCGTTCAACATCGCTTCCTATGCGCTGCTGACGCACATGCTGGCGCGGGAATGTGGGCTGGAGCCGGGTGTGTTCGTGTGGACCGGCGGCGACGTCCATTTATATTCGAACCATCTCGAACAGGCGCGGCTGATATTGTCGCGCGATCCGCGACCCTTGCCCAAGCTGATTCTGAAGGACCGCGGGCAAGGATTATTCGATTTTGAAGCCGAGGATTTCGCCTTCGACGCTTATGATCCGCACCCGCATATTGCGGCACCAGTCGCGGTTTAGGTTGACGGGCGGTCGCACATCGGAAACATTTCGGCTGCGTGATGGCACCTTAGCCAGTTATCTGCGTTCCACTAACGCCAACCAGGAGAATATCATGATTCAGAAACTCGCAACCGTCGCCTTCATCGGCAGCGCGCTGATGCTCGCCGCCTGCAATACCGTTCGCGGCGCCGGCAAGGATATTTCGTCGACCGCCAATTGCACCGAGAATGTGATCAACAACGTTCGCTGCTAGGTCACACTCCGAGCATCATATGAAAAGCCCCGCCGGATCGTCTCCGGCGGGGCCTTTTTTTGCTTGTAGATGAACGGGTTAGCTCAGCTGTTGAGGTAATCACCGGCATCGGCATCGGTGCCGGTGCCTGACGGAGTCACGCTTTCCAGCGCGTCGCTATGGATTGCCGCCTCGGGACCCTGCGCCAGTTCAGCGGCATGTTCCTCGACCGCGGTCTTGGGAGCGATCAGGGCTTCCTGCAACTTGCGCTGCTGGGCCCGGAGCGAGGCATCGCGGCTCGACGCGGCAACGCGCAGGCGGTTCATGCCGGCGCC
>JBDSOV010000204.1:0-3017 GCA_039914575.1 Sphingomicrobium sp. | reverse complement strand
ATATGGTCGCGAGCGCGGTTCGTCCGCATTGCTCGGCGGCCTCGACGATGTGGCTATGCATCCGCTCGAGGTTCAATTTGTCGACGATCGTCCGCCGGGTGATCACTGGCTCGAGCCGCGCCACGCCCAGCTCGACCGCTTTCTCGACCAGCCAGTCGACCCGCCCCTTCTTGACCGGCGCGAAGGCGAGCGTCAGATCGGGCACGCTTTCCTGCGCCCGCGTCGCCTCGACCACGCCCAGGATCATCCGCTTTTTGCCGGCCTCGACCACCCGCGCCAGCCACTCGCCGCTGACGCCGTCGAACAGCAACACCTCGCCGCCCTCCTTCAGCCGCAGCACATTGCCGAGATAGTTGGCCTGGCTCGCATCCAACCCCACCGCGACCCCCGCCGACAAGGGCGGCTCGACGTACAAGCGCGGGAGCGCGCGCGGCGGCCAGGCGGGGATGGCGGTCATGGCGCTGCTCTAGCGAGACGCGGAACGCACGTCACCTTGGCGCATTGGGGGATTGGTCTATATCAGCCGGAACCGGGGGGCCGAATGGCGGACGAACAGCTGCAACCGATCGTCGCCCAAGGCCGCAATTGCTGGCGCATCGCCCGCGCCACGGAAGCCAGCGTGATCGTCGATGCAGCCGATTATTACCGCTTGATCCGCGCCGCCATGCTCGCCGCGCAGAAGCGGATCTTCATCGTCGGCTGGGATTTCGATTCGCGCATCGCGCTCGATCCGGACGAACATGGCCAGGGCGAAACGCTCGGCCGCTTTTTCCTCAACCTCGCCCGTGACAAACCCACGCGAGAGATTGACATCCTCAAGTGGAATTTCGGCGCGCTCAAGCAGTTCACACACCCTTCCGCAGTGGTGTGGCTGGCGCGCTGGTGGCGGACCAAGGCGATCGATTTCCGCTTTGATTCGTCGCACCCGCCTGGGTGCAGCCACCATCAGAAGATCGTGGTGATCGACGACAATATGGCGGCGTGCGGCGGCATCGATATTTCCGCCCACCGCTGGGACACGTCCGCACATAAGGACAATGACCCGCGCCGCACCGGGCCCGACGGCAAGCCCTATATGCCATGGCATGACGCGACGATGATGATGCGCGGTGATGTGGCGGCGCAACTGGCCGAACTGGGCCGCGAACGCTGGTCGACCGCGACCAAGGCCAAGTTGAAGCCGATCGATCAATGCGACGACGATTGGCCAAAGGACTTGCCGGTGATGTTCCGCGACGTCGATATCGCCATCGCCCGCACCCGCGCCGCGTATGACGACCTTCCCGAAGTGCGCGAGATCGAGACGCTGTACATCGACATGATCTGCGCCGCGAAGCGCTTCATCTATTTCGAGAATCAATATTTCACCAGCGGCAAGATCGGCGCTGCCATTGCCGCGCGAATGGCCGAGGACGACCCGCCCGAGATCGTCATGGTCATGCCGCGCTCCGCCGATGGCTGGCTTGAGCAAAAAGCCATGGATGGCGCGCGTTTGAAACTGATCAAGGCGATCGGCGACAAGGACAAATTGGACCGGTTCAGGATCTTCGTCCCGGTGACGAAGAAGCGCGACGATATTTACGTCCACGCCAAGGTGTCGATCGTCGACGACCGCTTGCTCCGGGTCGGCTCGTCCAACTTGAACAACCGCAGCCAGGGGCTCGACAGCGAGTGCGACGTGATCATCGACGCCGCGCTCGACGCCAACGCCGATACGCCTCCAGCGATGACCGCGCTTCGCCACCGCTTGCTGGCCGAGCATCTCGATTGCACAGCCGAAGAATTTGCCGCGGCGGAAAAGAAGCACGGGTCGATGGTCAAGGCGATCGAGACATTGGTCGGGCCGGGCAAGTCGCTCGAACTGCTGCCGATGGAGGGATTGAGCGACGCCGAGGATTTCATCGCCTCGAACGAATTGCTCGACCCCGAAAGCCCCGAAGCGATGCTCGACCCGATCGGCAAGCGGGGCCTGGCGAAAAGCTGGGCCAAGGGCCGCGCGGCGATTGGACGGCGGCTGGGCCGGAAGTGACTCCAACCGACATCGTCCCCGACAGCGAGCGGCGCGGATTGATCGGCGCCTTGCCGGCGGCGCTTCGCCCATTCGCCTCGCTGATGCGGATCGACCGGCCGATTGGAACTTGGCTGCTGTTCTGGCCGTGCGCCTGGGGGGTGGCGCTGGCCGGGGGGAATTGGGTTTTGTACGCGATGCTTGCGCTGGGTGCCTTCGTGATGCGCTCGGCGGGCTGCGTCTATAATGACATCGTCGACCGCGATCTCGACCTGAAGGTGGAGCGGACCCGGCTTCGGCCGCTGGCAAGCGGTCGCGTGTCGCTGCGCGCCGCATGGGCGCTGACCATCGGTCTCAGCCTGATCGGCCTCATCGTCTTGATTGCACTCAAGCCAGTTGCGCAAATTGTCGCGCTGGCCAGTCTGGCGCTAGTCGCCGCCTATCCGTTCATGAAGCGCCTCACCTGGTGGCCGCAGGCGTGGCTCGGCCTCGTCTTCAGCTGGGGCGCGCTGGTCGGCTGGACAGCTGTAACCGGAACCTTGGACTGGCCGGCGATCCTGCTGTGGGCGGGCAGTGTGATGTGGGTCATCGGCTACGACACGCTCTACGCCATCCAGGATATCGAGGATGATGCGCTGGTCGGGGTCAAATCCTCGGCGAGGCGGATGGGCACCAATGTCCGGCTGGGGGTCGGCATTTTCTACGCGCTCGCAATGATCGGCTGGGGCGCGGCAATCTGGATGGTGTTTTCTGATCCGCTCGCGCTGCTTGCGCTGGTCCCCGCCGCGTTCCACCTCGTCAGCCAGGCGTGGCGCGCCGACCCGGCCGACGGGGAAGGGGCGCTGGCGCTGTTCCGCTCGAACCGCTGGTGCGGGGCGCTGGTGCTTGCCGCGATGCTGGTGGTGGGGTTGAGCAGCGCCGCCTGACCGCCTAACCGCGCCACCATGTTGAGCGTCGAACAAGCCCGCGACAAAGCCGAGCAACTGGTCGAACAGGCGGTCCGCGCCGG
>JBDSOV010000137.1:0-3896 GCA_039914575.1 Sphingomicrobium sp. | reverse complement strand
CGCCCGCCGGACGACCCCATCCAGGGGGCGCCCTGATGCCCCACGGGGCGGAGTAGCTCAGCTGGTTAGAGCAGCGGAATCATAATCCGCGTGTCGGGGGTTCGAGTCCCTCCTCCGCTACCATGGCCGCACGATTGCCGACGACCTCCGCGAGGCGTAGTTTCGCATGATGTGGGCACGATGATCAGCATCGCGTTGACGATGGCCGGGGCCCTGGCCGCATTTGTCGGGGCGCCGCCGGTCAAGGCAGCGGCGCCATTGCCGCCATCGCGCTTCGAGGCTTTGTCCCAACCGCAGCCGGATGACCCTTTGGTCGCCCCCGACAAGCTCGACTTTGTCCCCGATTTCTACCAGCGGATGACGGTGCCGGTGCGGCTTGGCGGGAAGGGGCCGTTTCGATTCCTGGTCGATACCGGGTCGGATCGCAGCGCCATTTCGCGTCAGCTGGCGTCAAAGCTCGGGCTCGACGCCGCTCCGCGCGCCCGGTTGCATAGCGCGACCGGCGAAACGCAGGTTGCGATGGCGATCATCTTCGACCTGACGCTCAGTCGCAAGGCAGTAAAGCGCATCGACGCGCCGTTGCTCGACGAAGGCGACATCGGGGCCGACGGAATCCTCGGGATCGATACGCTCCGCGCTGAACGCCTGTCGTTTGATTTTCGCGCGCGGACAGTGTCGATCACCACGGCGCAAGACAGGCCGGACGTTGACGACCGCGACACCATCATCGTCCGCGCCAGGCGCCGCGACGGGCGGCTGGTGATCACCGACGCGGCGGCCGAGGGACATCATGTCAGCGTCGTGCTCGATACCGGCTCGCAATATTCGGTCGGCAACGGGGCACTTCGCCGGGCGCTCGAGCGGCGCGGCCCGCTCGATATGCGTGGACCGGTCGATCTGGTTTCGGTGACCGGCGCAACCCTGCGCGGCGAACTGGCGGTGATCCGCGAATTGCAGATCGGCGGCACCACCGTGCGCGGCCTCGCCATGGTGTTCGCCGAAGCCCACACGTTTCGCCAGCTCGATCTTGATCGTCGCCCGGCGATCCTGCTGGGAATGAACGGCCTCGAAAGCTTCGATAAGGTGTCGATCGATTTCGCCAGCCGCAAGCTCAGGCTGGTGGTGGCCCGTCCGCCCCCGGCACACGCGCGGAACGGGCAGCGTTGACAACAACTGTGTTAGCACATTAACACAGCCCCCGAACAAAGCAAAGCGTTCGGTCGCTTTATCGACCCGCCAACTTCCGAAAAAAGCAAAGCGCCCGAGTCGTTTTACCGACCCGGGCGCTCCTGCGTGACGATCGCTCGTCAGCCCCCTTGACTATGAAGTGCCGCTTATTGCTCGGCATCCTCCCCGAACCCGGTCCCTGCGGCCGTGATCCGATGAGCCGGACGCTAGGCGGTGCTAAGTGGCTTTGTCACGGTCAAAATAGATCGCGCGGGGCGTTTGGGGATTGGGTGTGGCGATGGCGCAACGCGTTGATCTGCCGCCGCAGCGGTTGCCGATTGCGGGCCCGCTGACTAGAGAGACCGCCACCCTGTTCGACGCTGTCTGAAAGTCATCCCCTTGCGCCTGTCCCGCTCGTTTCTGCCCGTGATGAAGGAAAGCCCGGCAAGTGCCGAGATCGTCAGCCACAAGCTGATGCTTCGCGCTGGCCTCGTTCGCCAGACCGCGGCGGGAATTTACGCCTGGCTGCCGATCGGCTTTCGGGTGCTCAAGAAGATCGAGCAGGTCGTCCGCGAGGAACAGGACAAGGCCGGCGCCATCGAGATGCTGATGCCGACGCTGCAATCGGCCGATCTTTGGAAGCAGTCCGACCGTTACGACGCCTACGGCCCCGAAATGCTGCGCATCAAGGACCGCCACGACCGCGAGATGCTATACGGCCCGACAAACGAGGAGATGATCACCAGCATCTTCGCCGGCGAGGTCAAAAGCTATCGCGAACTGCCGCGCACGCTCTACCATATTCAGTGGAAGTTCCGCGACGAGGTCCGCCCGCGTTTCGGGGTGATGCGCGGCCGCGAATTTTTGATGAAGGACGCCTACAGCTTCGACCTCGACGAGGCGGGCGCGCGCAACAGCTATTACACCCAGCTTTTGGCTTATCTTCGCACCTTCCAGCGGCTCGGCATTCAGGCGGTGCCGATGAAGGCCGCGTCGGGCCCGATCGGCGGCGATCTCTCACACGAATTCATCGTCCTCGCCCCGACCGGCGAGAGCGAAGTCTTCTACGATGCGGCGTTCGAGGAGTTCGACTGGGCGCAGTCCGACCTCACTTACGACGATGCCGCTGGACTTGAGAAATTATTTGAACAAGTCAGCTCAACCTATTCTGCGACCGACGAAACTCACGACGAAGCGCGCTGGGCCGAGGTTGCCACTGATCGCCATCGCACGGGCCGTGGGATTGAGGTCGGGCATATCTTCTACTTCGGCGACAAATATTCGAAGGCGATGGGGCTCAAGGTTTCGGGCGCAGACGGGTCGATGGTGGTGCCTGAAATGGGCAGCTACGGGATTGGCGTATCGCGGCTGGTCGGCGCAATCATCGAGGCGAGCCATGACGAGGCCGGGATCATCTGGCCCGAAGCGGTCGCGCCGTGGAAGGTCGGGCTGGTCACCATGCGCGGCGACGATCCCGCCACCGTTGCCGCTGCCGACGATATTTACGCCCGACTCCAAGCTGCCGGGGTCGAGGTGCTGTACGACGACCGCGACGAGCGCGGCGGGGTCAAGCTTGGTTCGATGGATCTGATCGGCCTGCCGTGGCAGCTGATCCTCGGCCCGCGCGGGCTCGCATCGGGGGTGGTCGAGCTCAAGCACCGCCGCACTGGCGAGAAATCGGAACTTTCGATCGACGACGCGCTTTCTCGCCTCACATGATCCTCGCCCGTCACGAACGTATGATCGCCAAACGCTATTTGCTCCCGGGCAAAGGCGAAGGGTTCATTTTCCTGGTTGCCGGGATCAGCCTCGGCGCCGTGGCCCTCGGCGTGGCCGCGCTGATCGTGGTGATGAGCGTGATGAACGGCTTCCGCGCCGAATTGTTCGACAAGATCGTCGGGTTGAACGGCCACGCCATCATCCAGGGCTATGACGGCCGGCTGTCCGACTGGCGACAGATCGCGGTCGCGGCGCAGAAGACACCGGGTGTGATCTCCGCGCTGCCGCTGATCGAACAGCCGCTGATGGCGTCGGCCAATGGCCGGGTCGAGGGCGTGCTGGTGCGCGGGGTGCGGCTTGAGGACATCCGCTCCAACAAGGTGATGAACGAGAACGTCAAGGCGGGCGACATGAAGTCGATCACGCCCGACAGCGGCCGGGTCGCGATCGGCTCGCAGCTCGCGACCAAGCTCGGCGCCTATCCGGGGAGCGAAATTGCCTTGATCAGTCCGGAAGGCCGCGCCACCCCGATCGGCACCGTGCCGCGGATCGTCAGCTACACCGTCGGCGCGGTGTTCGAAGTCGGGGTCTATGATTATGACAGCGCCTTCGTGGTCATGCCGATGGAGGACGCGCAGACCCTGCTGATGCTGGGCGACGACGTCGGCATGGTCGAGGTTCAGACCGATGACCCTGACAATATCGACCCGATCCTAGCGCCGCTCCGCCCGCTGATCCAGGGCAAGGGCGTGATGATCGACTGGCGGCAGATGAATTCGGCCTTATTCGAGGCGCTCGAGGTCGAGCGGGTGGCGATGTTCGTCGTGCTCTCGCTGATCATCCTCGTCGCCGTGTTCAACATCCTTTCCTCGTTGATCATGCTGGTCCGCGCCAAGACCCGCGACATCGCGATTTTGCGCACGATGGGCGCCAGCCGCCGCGGACTGATGAAGGTGTTCATGACCGTCGGCGTGACGATCGGCAGCCTGGGCATCATCCTCGGCCTGATC
>JBDSOV010000076.1:0-5166 GCA_039914575.1 Sphingomicrobium sp. | reverse complement strand
CGGTGGCCAGGACGATGGCCCGCTTCACCGGCGACACGCTTGTTACCGCCACGCCAGCCCTCGACGCCGCGACCGATGTTGATCGGCTGATCGCTGCTATCGACAAGGATACCAGCTGCGTCGTCGTCCAATATCCCGATATTCTTGGGCGGATCACCGACCTCCAGCCGACCGCCGATGCCGCCCATGCAGTCGGCGCTTTGCTGGTCGCGGTGGTGACCGAGCCGGTCGCGCTCGGGTTGATCAAGTCGCCGGGCGAGATGGGCGCCGACATCGTCGTCGGCGAAGGCCAGTCGATCGGGGTCGGGCTGCAGTTTGGCGGACCTTACGTCGGCCTGTTCGCGACGCGCGAAAAGTTCGTCCGACAGATGCCGGGGCGGCTTGCAGGCGAGACCGTCGATGCCGAGGGCAAGCGCGGCTTCGTGCTGACCCTGTCGACCCGCGAGCAGCATATCCGCCGGGAGAAAGCGACGTCGAACATCTGCACCAACAGCGGCCTGTGCGCGCTGGCGTTCAGCGTCCACATGACCTTGCTCGGCGAGAAAGGGCTACGGCAGTTGGCCGCGATCAACCACGCTCGCGCAGTCAAGGTGGCGGAGCGGCTTGCCGCGATCCGCGGGATCGAATTGGTCAACAATACTTTCTTCAACGAATTCACGCTCAAACTGCCAGTCGAGGCGCGCCCCGCAGTCCATGCGATGGTCGAGAAGGGGGTGCTTGGCGGCGTGTCGCTCGGGCGCCTCTATCCCGACGCACCGGGCCTCGCCAACGGGTTGGTGGTCGCGGTCACCGAAACCGTCTCTGACGCGGACATCGATGCCATCGAAGCTGCGCTCAAGGAGGTGGTGCAATGACCGTCAACCCCAGCGGCTGGAAGCCTTCGTCGCCAACTGCGATGGCGAGCGAAGGCACCACTACCACCGGCAATCGCGCGCTGATGCTCGAGGAGCCGCTGATCTTCGAGATCGGCAAGCGTGATCAGTGTGGAGTCGATTTCGTTGCGGTCGGGACTGGCAAATCCCGGCTTGGTGGGCTTGAGCGTCAGTTGCTCGATTTGCCCGGCCTCAGCGAACCCGAAACCGTGCGCCACTACACCCGCTTGTCGCGGCAGAATTATGCGATCGACCTTGGCCTGTTCCCGCTCGGCAGCTGCACCATGAAGCACAATCCGCGTCTCAACGAGAAAATCGCGCGGATGTCCGGCTTCGCCGACATCCACCCATTGCAGCCGCAGGAGACGGTGCAAGGCGCCTATCAGTTGATCGACACGCTGGCCCACTGGCTGATCGAGCTGACTGGCATGCACAGCGTCGCCATGTCACCAAAGGCCGGGGCGCATGGCGAGCTCTGCGGAATTCTCGCGATCCGGACCGCGTTGGAAGCGCGCGGCGATGCGCGCTCGGTGGTGCTGGTCCCCGAAAGCGCGCATGGCACCAACCCCGCCACCGCCGCCTTCGCCGGTTACAAGGTTGAAGATATTCCCGCGACCAAAGAAGGGCGGGTCGATCTCACTGCCCTGAAGGCGCGTCTCGGCCCAGACGTCGCCGCTGTGATGATCACCAACCCCAACACCTGCGGCTTGTTCGAGCCCGAGATGAAGGCGATTTCCGACGCGGTCCACGACGCCGGCGCTCTGGTCTATTGCGACGGAGCCAATTTCAACGCGATCGTCGGCAAGGTCCGCCCCGGCGATCTCGGTATCGACGCGATGCATATCAATTTGCACAAGACCTTTTCGACTCCGCACGGCGGCGGCGGGCCGGGTTCGGGACCAGTGGTGTTGTCGCAAGCGCTCGCGCCGTACGCCCCCTTGCCCTACGTCGAGCGCAATGGGGTCGGTTATCGGATGGTCGAGGAGGAGACCGCCCACGAGAAGGGCAGCGACAGCTTTGGGCGGATGGTCGCGTTCCACGGCCAGATGGGGATGTTCACCCGCGCCTTGGCCTACATCTTGAGCCACGGCGCCGATGGCCTGCGCCAAGTTGCCGAGGATTGCGTGTTGAACGCCAATTATCTGCTGCGCAGTCTCGAAGATGTGCTCGACGCGCCGTTCGCTTTCTCGGGGCCGTGCATGCATGAAGCGATCTTCTCGGACAAAGGCTTTGCCGAGGGTTTCTCGACGATCGATGTCGCCAAGGCCTTGATCGACGAGGGCTTCCACCCGATGACGATGTATTTCCCGCTGGTGGTCCACGGCGCGATGCTGGTCGAGCCGACCGAGACCGAGTCCAAGGCGACCCTCGACCAGTTCATCGTCGCGCTTCGCTCGATCGCACAGCGGGCGCGGGCAGGGGATGAGGCGCTCAAGGCTGCTCCGGTCCACGCCCCGCGCCGCCGCCTCGACGAAACGCTGGCTGCGCGGACGCCGATTCTTGCCTACAAGACACCAGTACCGACGGCGCGGAATCCGGCGCGGGAGCGATGATCGGCGGGGGTTGGGGCGGATGAATGGGATCGACGGCTGCATCATGCTGGCGATAAATGGCTGAGCCCACACTTCCGCCCTACAATGTTGGCGACCTCGGCGGGGGAGTCAGGCGATCGGCGCCAGCAGCGGCGCGGAATGTTGGTCCGATCGGTTCCGTGCTCGGCAATTGGCTGCCAGCGAGCGGCGTCGTGCTAGAGATCGCCAGTGGGACCGGCGAGCATTCGCTAGCGTTCGCGAAAGGGTTTCCGATCCTCGATTGGCAACCCAGCGACCCCGATCCGCTCGCCCTGGCCTCGATCGAGGCGTGGCGGGCGGAAGGTCCGAACAATCTGCTGCCGCCGCTCCGGATCGATGCTGCCGCCCTCGACTGGCCGATCGACGGGGCGGATGCCGTTTTGTGCATCAACATGGTCCACATCAGCCCGTGGGCGAGCGCGCTAGGGCTGCTCGATGGCGCCGCGCGCTTGCTCCTCGCCGGGGCGCCGCTGATACTTTACGGGCCGTGGATCGTCGATGGAGTCGACACCGCTCCGTCCAACCTCGCGTTCGACTCCGACCTCAAGCGCCGCGACCCGCGCTGGGGACTGCGAACATTGTCCGACTTCCGGGCCGAGGCCGAGGGGCGCGGACTGATGTTTGTGGAAATGCGCTTAATGCCGGCGAATAATGTGATGCTGTTATTTCGGCGTGGCGATCCAGCGGCGGCTTAGGTCGACTCCAATCACCACCCAGGCGAGTCCAAACGCCCAGCCGCCGACCACGTCGCTCGGCCAGTGCACGCCGAGCAAAGGCCGGGTCGATCCGATCAGCACGCTTGCGGCAGTGGCAGCGGCAACCGCGGCGGCGCGATATCTGGCCGGGGCGAGAATCAGGGCCAGCGCGAGGAAGGTGATCATCGAATTGGCGGCGTGGCCGCTGGGGAAGCTCAACGAGGCGATCTCGACCGGATAAGGGCTGAAGTGCGGACGCGGGCGCTCGATTGCCAGCTTCAGTGCTTCGACCGCGATCCGTCCGCCGAGCACGATCCCCGCCAGCGAAATCGCCGACCGCCACCGCCGCGCATACGCCAGCAGCGCCACTGCAATCAGCAATATTCCGAAGAGATATGGGGCACCGCCAAACCGGGTAATGACGATTGCCTGCCCCGTGAGGCCGATCTGCGCCGCGCGTTCCGCGCCAAGCGAATGCATTGCCGCAACGTCGCGCATATTGTCCGGCCCGCCGACCAACCCCGCGACCACGAACAATAGTACGGCGGCGATAATCAACGCCCAGTACAAAATACGTTCAACCGATTGCGACATTAAACGAAGCCTTTACCCAAAGCGGTTATGCGTTGCGTCATGGACGAAAGTGGAATCACCCAAAACCGGCGAGCGCGCCGGTCGCATGTCTTGATGGCGGCGTCTATCGAGGCGGACGGAGTCACGGTCGCGGTCAAGCTGCGCAACCTGTCACCCGAAGGAGCGCTGGTCGAGGGCGTCCAGCTTCCGGCCGTCGGCAGCATGGTCATCTTCCACAAGAAAGAGTTGAACCTGGCCGGCCACATCGCGTGGGTCACCGCCGACCGCGCCGGGATCGCGTTTGACCAGAAGCTCGACCCTGAAGCGGTGATGCGTCACGTGCCCCGCTCCAAACCGCTGGCCAAGCTCGACTTCCGCCGCCCGCGGATCAAGGCGGGCGACCTGTCGATGGGCGAGCGCAAGATGGCGCAAGACTGGATCTGGGGCGACCCGATCCAGAATCGCAGCGACTGATTTAAATGTGATTTTGAAGTGCTGAGCGCTGCCCGTCAGGCGGCGCGCAATTGCTCGCGCGTGGCCCGCAGCCAGTCGACCAGCTCGGTCAGCGGCAGCAGCCGATTGAATGTCACGCCGAGATAGCCACCTTCGTTCCACCGCACTGCGGCCGACTGCGGCTCGAGCCCGGGCAGTGACACCACCAGATCGGCGCCATGGTCGTGGATCAACGAACTTTCGAGTTTGACCCCGCCCTGCGACACATCGTGGACGCGCATTCGGTGGACCAGGCTGCCGTCGCGTACGGTGGCGAAGCAGTCGACTTCGATGCGCGGCATCCGGGGGCGCGGGCCCTCCTGCGCGGTCGAAAGGATTTCGACGACATCGACCGGCGTTGCAAATTCCACCCCGACCGAACCTGCGCTGAGCCAGGTCACCGTGCATGATACCGAAAAGCCGGACTTTAGCTCGATCGTCAGGCAGGTGCCCTCGGCGAGGTCGCAATAGGGCCGGATCATCATCCCGCCCTCCGAAATATTCTTGATCAGGCACAGTTCGCGGCGGCCATCGACGGTCATCGCGCCGACCCGGAACAGGGTCAGGTGACGCTCGCCATCGCGTCGGTCGGAAGGGGCGGGTGCCTTGCTCGACAGCGAATAGGCCGTCGTATCGACCGCAAGCTCGTCTACTCCATTGTTCATCGTCGTGCCGGCCCCGCGCTTGTCCGCGTCCGAACTATCCGGACAAGACCGTAAGTATCTTCAATGCGTTACCAGAGTGTTGCGGGTAGCAGCATTGCGGTTGGAGTCGGCGCTCATGGTGCAATCGGATGAATGGTGAGCCCTGCTGGGTTCGAACCAGCGACCTACTGATTAAAAGTCAGTTGCTCTACCAACTGAGCTAAGGGCCCACATGCCGTGGTGCGCTGACGCGCTTAGCCAAGCGCGCGCCGTCGGGCAAGGCGTGAAGCGAGTTGACGTGCGGTTAGAGACCCGATCA
>JBDSOV010000070.1:0-5670 GCA_039914575.1 Sphingomicrobium sp. | reverse complement strand
GGGATCACCCAGGACATCAGCACCGATCGCTTCCGCGGCCTGCGCATTTTCGACGTCAGCGACGTCACCCGTCCGCGCCAGGTCGGGCAGGTCCAGACCTGTCGCGGCAGCCATACCCATAGCGTGGCCAAGGGCCCCGAGGGCGACGGCAAGATATTGGTCTATAATTCGGGCACCTCCGGCGTCCGCAAGACCGAGGAACTGGCCGGCTGCATCGGCGATGTCGCGGGCGACGTGCGCACCGCTTTGTTCCGCATCGACATCATCGAAATTCCGGTCGCAAACCCCGCCGCGTCGCGGATCATCGCCAGTCCGGCGGTGTTCGCGGACGAGAAAAGCGGTAGCCTGGCCGGGCTCGGAAAAGGCGGCAAACTGGTCGACGACGGGCAGGACACCAGCGTCACCAACCAGTGCCACGACATCACCGTCTACCCGACGAAGAAGCTCGCCGCTGGGGCCTGTTCGGGCAATGGCATCATCTTCGACATCGCCGACCCGCGCCGGCCCAAACGGATCGACGTGGTCAGCGATCCGGGCTTTGCTTACTGGCACTCGGCGACCTTCAACAATGACGGCACAAAGGTGCTGTTCACCGACGAATGGGGCGGTGGAAGCCGGCCGCGCTGTCGCAGCTACGACCGCCGCGACTGGGGCGCCGATGCGATCTACGATATCGAAGGCGGCAAGCTGATGCGCAAGGGCACCTACAAATTGCCCGCGTCGCAGTCCGAACAGGAAAATTGCGTCGCTCACAATGGCTCGATCGTCCCGGTCCCGGGCCGCGATATCATGGTCCAGGCCTGGTATCAGGGCGGGCTGTCGATCTTCGATTACAGCAACAGCGCGGCGCCGACCGAAATCGCTTATTTCGACCGCGGCCCGATCGACGCCAAACGCCCCACGCTGGGCGGATACTGGTCGGCTTATTATTATCGCGGGCGGATCTACGGCACCGAGATCGCGCGCGGGCTCGACGTGTTCGCGCTGAAACCCAGCGCCATGCTCAGCGCCAACGAAATCGCCGCCGCCGCGCTGGCCAACGCCGGGCAAGGCTTCAACCCGCAGCAGCAATATCCGGTGCAATGGCCGGCCGAACCGGTCGTCGCGCGGGCCTATATGGACCAGTTGCGGCGCGTCGGTCAGCTCGATCAGGCGGTGGATGCGCGGCTGAATGCGGCGCTCACGTCGGCGCAGGTTCCGCTTGATGCGCAGGCGAGAGTCCGCCCCCTAGCCGGGGAATTGCGCGCTCTAGCCAACGCCGTGAAAGCAGCCCCCAACGACCCCGCCCGCCGTGAAGCGCTGAGCGACGTGCTGAAGGAAATTGCGGGGCGGCTCGACTAGCTCCGCCCCGCGGAAAGTCAAACCGTCGCGATATCGGGAGCGTCTTCGGCTTTCATTCCGACGACGTTATAGCCCGCATCGACGTGGTGGATTTCGCCGGTGACGCCCGACGCCAGATCGCTGCACAGGTATAGCCCCGCCCCGCCGACATCCTCGATCGTCACGTTGCGCCTGAGCGGGCTGTTATATTCATTCCACTTCATGATGTAGCGGAAGTCGCCGATGCCACTTGCCGCCAGCGTCTTGATCGGGCCGGCGCTGATCGCATTGACGCGGATGCCCTCGGGGCCGAGGTCGGCGGCGAGATACTTCACCGATGTTTCGAGCGCCGCCTTGGCCACCCCCATGACGTTGTAATGCGGGATGACCTTCTCCGCGCCATAATAGCTCAGCGTGAGCAGCGACCCTCCGGGCTTCATCATCCGCCGCGCGCGCTGCGCTACCGCGCAGAACGAATAGACCGAGATGTTCATGGTCAGCAGGAAATTGTCGAGGCTGGTATCGACATAGCCGCCGCGAAGCTCGTTCTTGTCGGAGAAGCCGATCGCGTGGACGACGAAATCGAGCCCGTCCCAGCGCTTGCCGATCGACTCAAACGTCTGGTCGAGCTTGGCCATGTCGCCGACATCGCATTCGACCACCAGGTCGCTGCCGACTTCGGCGGCGAGCGGGCGGACGCGCTTGCCGAGCGCTTCTCCCTGGTAGCTGAAGGCGAGCTCGGCGCCGGCCTCGGCGAGTCGCTTCGAAATCCCCCAGGCGAGCGATTTGTCATTGGCGAGGCCCATGATGAGGCCACGCTTGCCGTGCATCAGCCCCTTGGCCATCAATCCGCTCATGTCTGGACCCCCTGAATTTCGTTGATGATGTCCTCGTCGGGGGCGGGCTCGTCAACTTCGAGCTCGGCGACGAACGGCCCCGAATAGACTTCACCCTTTAGCGCGTAGGCACCGGGGTCCGCCAGCGCGGCATTGAGCTCGGCCCCGGTCACCACCCCAAGTCCGATGACGAAGAAAAAGATTAGCACGATCGCTACTCCGGCGAGGCTGCCATAGGTGATTTCATAGCCACCGAGCAGGCTTAGCGTGACCGGCAGCAATTCGGCGGTCGCCAGCCACCACACGGTGATCAGCAACGCGCCGGGCCACTTGCGGCAGCCGATCTTGCGATAGCGTGACGGCGTCAGCGCCAGCAGGGTGAAATAGAAGGTGACGAACAAGGCGATTGCCGGCGCGATGCGATAAATGCCCAGGGTCGTCGCCAGCCCGCTCGATCCCGGCATGCGCTCGACGACGACGTGCTGGATCGAGGTCAAGGCCACGGTTGCTCCAAATGCCGCCATCAAGACCAGCACTGCAACCAGGATCCAGGCGATCGAAAGCAGTCGGTAGGTCCAGAACGGCGCGCTGAACTTGACCCCGTAAGCGCGGCGCAGAATGTCTCGGATCGTCTCGATATAGCTCGCCGCGGTCCACAGGCCGACCAGGGCACCTAGCCACAGCAAGGTGCCGGTACGAACCGTCAGCACTTCGTTGATCGGCCCGGCAAGCACGCCTGCGACCTGCGGCGGAAGCGTGGCCAGGATCGTCGCGACGGTCTTGGCACCATCCGCTGACTGACCGAGCAATTGGGCGATGGCGGTGGCCAGGATGAAGAACGGGAACAGCGCCAGGATCGACAGGAATGCAAGGTTCCCGGCGTGGATGAAGCCGTCATTATAGACGCCGATCGCGATCCGCTTGGTAATTTCCCACGGAGTCGGCGGGCACTCCATTTTCTCCGCGACGTGTGGGCCATAAGCTGCGGTTTCGGCCGCAGCCCGCTTGCGCCGGTCTTCCGGCGACAGGGGATGGAGGTCTTGCATGTGGGTCTAAACCCCGAGCGCGGCGCGCGGATTGCCGCCGCCGTCCCATGTCCCGACGAAGCCCTCGAGCGCGGCATCACTTGTCGGAATGTCGATCGCCAGGCTCACCAGCAGATCGCCGCGCTTGCCCGCTTTGTCGGTGAAGCCGCGCCCTTTCAGCCGCAGCACCTTGCCCGAGGTCGCGCCCTTGGGAACAGTCAGAATCACCGCGCCTTCCGGGGTCGGCGCCTTGATCTTGCCGCCAAGCACCGCCTCGGTGAGGCTGATTGGCAGCAACAGGCGGATGTCCTTGCCGTCGCGGGTGAAGTGCGGATGGCTTGAAATCTCGATCGCGATGATCGCATCGCCCTTGCCCCCCGGCCCCGGCTGACCCTGCCCGGCGAGGCGGATCTTGCTCCCCTCCTCGACCCCATTGGGCAGTTTTACGTCGATCGCCTTGCCCCCCGCCAGCGTCACCCGCTGGGCCTTGAGCGTGGCCGCGTCGAGGAACGGCACTTTCAACCGATAGGCGATATCGGCGCCCTTCTGCGGCGCCCGTGTCCGCCGGCCGCCGCGCGCGCCGCTGAACAGCCCTTCGAACAAATCGCTAAGGTCGGCCGTCGCCGCCCCTTCAAATCCCTCGAACCCGCCAGCCTGTCCGCCGCCCGGACTGCCGCGCCCCGCGCCGCTGTTGCCACCACCGCCGAAGCCGCCGCCGAACGGCATTTTGGGGTTGCCCTCCTCGTCGAGCTCACCGCGATCATAGCGCGCGCGTTTGTCCGTGTCGGACAAGATGTCATAGGCCTGCGTGATCTGGTTGAAGCGCTCGGCCGCCTTGGGATTGTCCTGGTTGCGGTCGGGGTGAAGCTGCTTGGCGAGACTGCGGTAGGCCTTCTTGACCTCGGCTTCGCTCGCGCCGCGCTTGATCCCCAGGCGTTGATAAAGATCCATAGGCACGCCTCCTGCAACAGGGTGCCTTGCAGGGCAAGCGCGGGACGGCCTAGAGCATCGCCGAAATGACCGATGATCCGATCAGCTTGTTCGATGCGTGGTTCGCCGAGGCCAAGGCGGCCGAATCCAATGATCCCGAGGCGATGGCGCTGGCGACGGTCGATTCGGCAGGGCACCCATCGCTGCGGATGGTGCTGCTCAAGGGGCACGGCCCCGATGGTTTCACCTTTTACACCAACCTCGACAGCCGCAAGGGAGCCGAGCTCGCCGCCAATGCCAACGCCGCATTGCTGTTCCACTGGAAGTCGATCCGCCGCCAGGTGCGGATCGAAGGGCCGGTCGAGCCGGTGAGCGAAGCCGAAGCGGACATCTATTTCGCCTCGCGCGGGCGCGACTCGCAACTCGGCGCATGGGCCTCGGACCAGTCGCGGCCGCTTCCCGACCGCGCGACCTTCGAGACGCGGTTTGATGAGATGAGCAAGCGATTCGAGGGCCAGCCGGTCTCCCGCCCGCCGCACTGGTCGGGCTATCGCGTCGTGCCCACCCGAATCGAATATTGGTCCGATCGCGCCCACCGCCTTCACGAACGCCGCTTGTTCGTCCGCACAAGCGACGTCTGGAGCGAAGGGCTGCTTTACCCATGACGAGCAGCGCCGCCGCTCGCGCTGAACAGCGCGCCTTGCTCACCACCCGCGCCGCCTTGGCAAGCATCGCGATGGCTTTGTTTCTCGTCCTCCTCAAAAGCTATGCGGCGGCGCAGACCGGCTCGGTGGCGATGCTCGGCAGCCTCGCCGACACCGCGCTCGACCTGATCGCCAGCATCGTCACGTGGGTCGGGGTGCGCTTTGCGGCAATGCCGGCCGACGACGACCATCGCTTCGGCCACGGCAAGGCGGAGGCGCTGGCGGCGCTGGCCCAGGTGGTACTGATCTCGATTTCCGCCATCGCCATCGCGTGGCGCGCGATCGACCGGCTGGGCAGCAATGCGCAGACCGGGGGGCTCGAGCTTGGCATGGGCGTATCGATGGTCGCGATCGGCGCGACCTTCGCGTTGCTCGCCTACCAGCGATACGTGATCAAGCGCACCGGATCGGTCGCGATCGAGACCGATCATGTCCATTATCAGTCGGATTTGCTGCTCAACCTGTCGGTGATCATCGCCTTGGTGCTCGATCAGTTGCTTGGGTTTCGGATGGCCGATCCGTTGTTCGGGATCGTCATTGCGGCGTGGCTATTTTACGGCGCGTGGCGCGCGGCTAGCCGCTCGATCGACCAGTTGATGGACAAGGAATGGAAGCCCGAAAAGCGCGCTGCCTTCCTCGCCGCGGCGGCCGATTATCCCGAGCTTGCGGGCCTCCACGATTGCCGCACGCGCACCAGCGGCGCTTATGATTTCGTCCAGTTCCACGTCTGGGTGCCAGGGACATGGACGGTCGAGGACGCGCATCAGCGGATGGACCGGGTCGAGGAAGCGCTTCAGTCGCAGTTCCCGGGAACCGAGATCTTGATCCACCTCGACCCCGAGGGGCATACCGACC
>JBDSOV010000053.1:0-6474 GCA_039914575.1 Sphingomicrobium sp. | reverse complement strand
CAGCTGGGACGATGTCGGCGGGCTCGACGAAGCGCGCGACAAGCTTCGCGAGGGCGTCGAGCTGCCGCTGAAGCATCCCGAGGCATTCCGGCGGCTCGGGATCCGTCCGGCGCGCGGCTTCCTGCTGTACGGCCCGCCGGGGACTGGAAAAACGCTGTTGGCCAAGGCGACGGCGCGCGAGAGCGAGGCCAATTTCATCGCCACCAAATCAAGCGACCTATTGAGCAAATGGTATGGCGAGAGCGAGCAGCAGATCGCCCGCCTGTTCGCCCGCGCCCGCCAGGTCGCGCCGACGGTGATCTTCTTCGACGAACTCGACAGCCTGGTCCCGGCGCGCGGCGGCGGGATGGGCGAGCCGCAGGTCACCGAGCGCGTGGTCAACACCATTCTCGCCGAAATGGACGGGCTCGAGGAGCTCAACAATGTGGTCGTCATCGGCGCCACCAACCGTCCGAATCTGATCGACCCGGCACTGCTCCGCCCGGGCCGGTTCGACGAACTGATCTACGTCGGCACCCCCGACACCGCCGGGCGGCGGCGGATCCTGGCGATCCACACCAAGAATATGCCGCTGGCCAAAGATGTCGACCTCGAGGCGCTGGCGCGACGGGCGGAGAATTTCACCGGCGCCGACCTCGAGGACCTCACCCGCCGCGCCGGTCTGTCGGCGCTTCGCCGCGGGCTCGACAGCGCAAAAGTGACGATGGCCGATTTCGAGGATGCGCTGAAGGAGACGCGCGCCTCGGTGACCGAAGAGATGATCGCCGATTATGCCAAGATCCGCGAGACGCTGAAGTCCGACGCCGTGCGCCCGACCGGCGGGATCGGGTTCGTCCTGCCCGGGATGCTCCAGCCGCGGAGCCCCAAGCCGACCGAGACCTAAAGCCGGGCGCGGACCCAGGCTGCGAGCAATAAAAGCAGGCCGACCGCCACCGCGAACGGCAGCCGGGTGTCGAGCCCATAGAGCAGCATGCCGATCGCCGGCGCGGCCACGAAGGCGATGCCGTTGGCGGCGGTGATCACCCCGGCCACGCTGCCCTGCTCGGCCAGCGATACGGCGAGCGACGACCCCGCGGTAAATCCGGGCCGGGTGAAACCAAACCCCAGCGACGACACCGCAAAGCCGAGCACCAGTCCATAGAGGTCGCTCGCGACGACGATGATCGCGAGGCCGATGGCAGCGATCAACGTCCCCCACAGCAACAATGCGCGCGGACCAAGCGCGAGCTTGGGGATCAGCCCCCATTGCGCGGCAAGCCCGGCCGCGGCGCCGCTCATCATGACGATCGAGATCGGCCCTTCCGACCCCGACGGCGCGATCCTCAGCCGGTCGATGACATAGAAACCGATGCAAGTCAGCGAGGCGGCCTGGGCGTGCCCCGAGACAACCCCGGCGATGACCCAATGCCGAATTCGCAAATCGCTCCATTTGACCGGTGCGGCGGTGCGCGGTGAGGTGGCGGCGACGACGCTGGCGCCGGTTACCGGCGAAGCGATTGAGGGGTAGGACATCGCCGCGCCGCGCCCGGCACGGCGACCGTGGCGCGGCAAATTGTCGTCGGGCAGCCAGGCGAGGATCGCGGCGAAGGTTGCAGCCCCGATGATGGCGAACGCGAACAACGGCCCCGGAAGGCCGATCCCGGGAAGCACGAACAATGGCGCGATGGCCGGGCCGAGGATCGTGCCGAGGCCGAACGCCGAAGCCAATGCCGACAGTGCCGTGACCCGCGACGATCGCCGCGTGCGCGAGGCGAGATAGGCCTGGGTCGCCGACGGCGTGGCGCACCCCAGCGAGCCATAGATGGCGCGGAACAAAGCGAAGATGGCGAAGGTCGCGGCGCCGCCGATCACCCCGTTGAGCCCCGCCACCAGCACCGCGCCGCATAACGCCATCGACACGATGAACCCGCCAAGCCCGAGCAGGATCAGTGGTTTCCGCCCATGGCGATCGCTCTTGGCGGCCCAAAAAGGGGCAAGCGCGACCCACAATACCGCCGACCAGGTATAGGCCAGGGCCACCCACAGATCGGCGATCCCGATCTCGCGGCCGATCGCCGGCATCACCGACTGGAGCGCGGTATTGCCGGCGGCGGCGACCAGCATCGCGGCGAACAACAACAGGAAATTGGGCGTGCTCATCGCCGTCCCGGCGACTTTGGGTTTGAGCGGGATATTGCGCATCACCACCCCCTAGTCCGCACTCGGCACACCGCAAAGCCTCGCATCATAACTTGCCAAGGGGTGAAGCTTTTGCCAACGCAAATGCCGCTCGTTCCTCCCGTCGGAGACTTCATGACCATTTCGTCCGCCCGTACGCTCAAGGGCCCGCGCCGTTTCGTCCGCCGGGTCGCGCATCGGGCGATCAGCCCTAAATGGCAATTTCTCCGCGGCTTCCTCAAGAATCCGGTGATGGTCGGTTCGGTCATCCCGTCAAGCAAGGTGCTGATCGACCGGATGCTCGGCCCGGTCAAATGGGATGAGGTAAAATTGTTCGTCGAATATGGGCCCGGCGTCGGCACCTTCACCCGCCCGATCCTCGACCGGCTGGCGCCCGACGCCAAGTTGATCGCGATCGACACCAATGAAGATTTCATCGCTTACCTCAACAAGGACATCGACGATCCACGGCTGATCGCGGTCCACGGCTCGGCTGCCGAGGTCGAGCAGATCGTCGCCGACCATGGCTTCGCCCACGCCGATTATGTCGTCTCGGGCCTGCCCTTCTCGACGCTTCCGCCGGGCGTCGGCCAGGCGATCGGCGCGGCCACGTCGCGCGTGATCCGTGCCGGCGGCGCCTTCCTGGTCTATCAATTCAGCCCCAAGGTGCGCGACTTCATCGCCCCGCATTTCGAGCGCATCGACCGCGGTTTCGAATGGATCAACGTGCCCCCCGCGACCCTGTTCTGGGCGTGGCGCGAGCCGGCCACCGCCTAAGCGTCGATCGCCGCCTCAATCGTCGGCGAAGTTCAATCGCCGGGTGACGGTATAATCGGCCAGGCTGACAACGAAGAACGACAGCGCCCATTTGATCCGGTTGAGCAGGGTTGATCGTTCGGCATGGAGCTCGGGGGTGATTTCGACACAGGCTTCGAGCTCGCCTTCGAAATAGAGCCGCATCAGCGACGCAAATTCGGGATCCTCGACGCGCAGCATCATTTCGAGGTTGAGGTAGATGCTTCGGTAATCGAAATTGGACGATCCGACGTGCGCGACATCGTCGAGCACCAGCAATTTCGAATGCAGCTTGGAACGTTGATATTCGAACACCCGGACCCCGCGCTTCAAGAGTCGGCCATACGTGAATCGCGCGGCGGCGATGGTCGCTGTATTGTCTGACTTGGCGGCGGTAATGATCCGCGCCCTCCCCGTCCGACCGACCCGCGCGATCCGCCGGAGCATCCCGCCAGGCGGGGCGAAATAGGCCGCGATCATCTCCACGTCGCAGCCGCGTGACAGATCGCGGCAGGTCGAACTGACCCATGGTGAAAGCCGCTCCATCGGCCCACCATATTGCCACTGCAATTTGCCCGAGGTCTCGCTGAAGCGATGGATGATCGCGCGCAGATCGCGAATCTTGCTGCCTTTTTCAACCGCCCAGTCCATCAGCGCGTCAAAATAGGGCATTAGTCGCGCCGCCGCCGGCCCTTCGATGGTCAGCCCGGTGTCGCGCCAGCCGCCCGCGTCGGCCGGCTTGAAATAATCATCCTCGACGTTGAACCCGCCGATCAGCACCCGATCGCCGTCGGCCAGCGCCAGCTTCTGATGATTGCGGATCAGATAGCGGCGGCCGAGGCTTGGCAGGAAGCGGCAGAATAGCGCGCCGGCTTCGCGTAGTTCCTGAAAAAAAGCTTCGGGCGTGTTCGAGCTGCCGAAACCGTCGATCAGCATCGTCACCGCGACCCCGCGGTTGATCGCGTCGATCAGCGCCTCGCGCACCAGATTGCCCGAGCGGTCGGCGGCGAAGATGTAATAGAGCAAGCGCAGGCTCGTCGTCGCCGAGCCGATCAGGTCGAGCAGCGCCGCCAGCCGGTCCGGGCCATCGGGATGGAAAGTCAGCTGGTTGCCGTCGATGGTGACGGTGCGGCTGAAGACCGGGGCCGGGGGACGAACCATGGCTTGTCTGTGCAGCGACGGGACGGGCGGTGCAAGCGGGCCTTTTTGTTGACTATCGGCCACGATGCCCCTATCTCGCCCCCTCTCCCAAATGGGCAAGCAATATGCGGAGCGACCAATGGCGCGCGTGACGGTTGAAGATTGTGTCGACAAGATTCCGAACCGGTTCGACCTGGTGTTGATGTCGGCGCAACGCGCCCGTCAGATCAGCGGTGGGGCCGATTTGACGATCGATCGCGACCGCGACAAGAATCCGGTCGTCGCGCTGCGCGAGATTGCCGAGGAAACCGTCAAGCCGAAGCATCTGCAGGAAGCGATCGTCGCCAACCTCCAGAAGGTCCGGGTCGACGAAGAAGATGAGACCGATGAATTGGCATCGCTCAGCGAATCGGCCGAAGCGTTGCGCCTTACCGCCGCCGCCCCGCCGCGTCCGACCCCGTCGGGTGGCGATTACGAGTGAATGTCGCTTACATGGTCAACTGAAAAGGGCGGTCCCGCGGGGCCGCCCTTTCTGATTCACACGGCCATTGCTAATTTTATACCGGGCGCAGCAGCTTATGACTGACGCCGGCGGTCCGCTCGACCCACATCAATTCGTGCAGTGATAGTTCGCGCCCGTCCTGGGCGTGGATCGCGATTCGTTGGATCGGCTGGCCGTCGCGCTGATCGGCGAGCATGATGTCTTGCTGGCCATGGCCCCAATCCTCGCCCCATTGGCGAAGCGACAGCACCACCGGCAGCAGCGCTTCGCCCTTGGCGCTCAACGAATAAACCACCTTGCGCCGGTCATCGGGGTCCGAGCGCCGTTCGAGGATCCCGCCCTCGACCAATTTGCCCAAGCGGTTGGACAAGATGTTGCGCGCAATACCGAGGCCGGCCTGGAATTGTTCGAAATGCTGGAGGCCGTTCAAGGCGCCGCGAAGGATCAAGAAAGCCCATTTCTCGCCGATCAATTCGACCGCCGGCGGCAACGGACAGCGCAACGCGGCGGCCCGGAATGCATCCATGTCAGGAGTGTCCGTCAAGACCTGTCGATTCAACGCATCACCCTCCAAGAATCCGATGATTGCATAGCTGATCTGAAAATAACAGTTGCATTGTGCAACTGGCTTAATGTAATCAGTTGCAACCAAAAACGCAAATAATATGGAGACACGCCATGACTCGGTTCGCGCCCTTATTCGTCGCTGCCGCCGCCTTCCTCGCTGGCCCGGCCATCTCCGCAACCTATTCGGCCAAGCCCGCCACCCAGCCCGTGGCGAGCCGGATCATCGCCCGCGACATCAGCTGGGCCTGCGGCCCCGACGCCTGCCTTGGCAACACCGCGGAAAGCCGCCCGGCAGTGCTGTGCCAAGGCCTCGCCAAGCGCGCCGGTCGGCTGGAGAGCTTTGTCGCCAACGGTCGCGCCTTCGGCAGCGCCGAGCTTGCCAAGTGCAATGCCTCGGCCAAGGGCGGCGCCGCATCATCGCCATCGCTCGCCAACGCCAATTGAACTCTCCGGCCGCGCCACCCGCGCGGCCTGTGACAGGGCCGGTTCCGCACCCCTCCCGCGGGCCGGCCCTTTTTTCGCACTTGCGAAGTGACCCCGCATCCCCCCACATGAGCATATGTTGAGGCAGTATGAGCTGATCGAAAAGGTTCGCGCCTACGATCCCGATGCCGACGAGGCTCTGCTCAACCGCGCCTACGTCTTCTCGATGAAGGCCCACGGCGCCCAGGTCCGCGCCTCGGGCGACCCCTATTTCAGCCATCCGATCGAAGTCGCCGGGATCCTCACCGACCTCAAGCTCGACGACGAGACGATCGTCACTGCGATCCTCCACGACACGATCGAGGATACGGTCGCCACCCACGAACAGATTGAGAAATTGTTCGGCGCCAATGTCGCGCGGCTGGTCGACGGGGTGACCAAGCTGAGCAAGATCGAGGCGCAGTCGGAGAATGAGCGCGCCGCCGAAAACCTCCGCAAGTTCCTGCTCGCTTTGTCCGGCGACATCCGCGTCCTGCTGGTCAAGCTTGCCGACCGGTTGCACAACATGCGCACCCTCCATCACATCAAGTCTGACGATAAGCGCCGCCGGATCGCCAAGGAGACGATGGATATTTACGCCCCGCTGGCGGAGCGCATCGGCATGTACGAGATGATGACCGAGATGCAGACGCTGGCGTTCAAGGAATTGGAGCCCGACGCCTTCGCCTCGATCGCGCGACGGCTTGACCAGCTCCACGCCAGCGGCGGCGATTTGGTCAGCCGGATCGGTCTCGGACTGCAATTGCACCTCGCCGACCATGGGCTGGAGGCGGAGGTCATGGGGCGCGAAAAGCACCCTTTTTCGATCTGGAAGAAGATGGCCGAGCGGC
>JBDSOV010000022.1:0-3585 GCA_039914575.1 Sphingomicrobium sp. | reverse complement strand
CGCGGTCAGGAACAAAGCGGTGGCGATGACGAACCAATGGCCGGTAGTGCGGAAAATCGCGCCTGAAAAATGATGCTGCACCCAATAGAGTCCGATGACCACCGAGGCCAGCAGGTAGCCGCCATATTCTGGCCCCAGCCGCGCCAGGTCTTGCCCCAGCAGCGCGCCGTCGCGCTCCACCGACGGCACCACGACGCCGACGATCGGCAAGGTGAAAGCGATCGCGAACACGCCGTCGGCAAAGGCCTCCATCCGCGCCGTCCCGCGAATCGCGCCTTCGCCTTCGATCTCGTCGCGTCGCGCCGGCGCGTCGGGGTTGTGGGTCGGGTCGGTCATTCACGCATAACGCCACCGCGCGGCGCTTGTTCAAATGGTCGATCGCGCCTATTTCATGGTGATGGGCCGGCACGACCATTATTTGCATGAGGGCGAATCGCTCCACGATGCCGCACGCAACCGGCTGACCGAGCGCGGTGAGCAGTGGACCGACATGCGCCAGGCGGTGTTCAAGGCGCTCGCCGGATTCGATCGTCCGGCCTCGGCCTATGACATTGCCGAAGCGGTATCGACCGCCGAGGGCCGCCGTGTTGCCGCCAACAGCGTTTACCGGATCCTCGACCTGTTCGTCGCGTCCAACCTGGCGATGCGGGTCGAAAGTGCCAATGCCTATGTCGCCAACCAGCATCCCGGCTGCCTCCACGACTGCATCTTCCTGATCTGCGACGCGTGCGGGACGACCACCCATCTCGACGACGACACTTTGTCGGGCGGCGTACGGCAGGCCGCCGCCGACGCCGGCTTCAAAGCCAGCCGCCCGGTGATCGAAGTGCGCGGCAAATGCGGTGACTGCACCTAACTCAAGGTTCGACAGGCGCGCAGTGAAGCGTTAGTGCTTGTCGGATGTCCGATCGTCCCTCCACGCCTTTGCTCGATACCATCAATTCACCCGCCGACATCCGTGCGCTCGACAAGGATAAGCTTCCCCAGCTGTCTGACGAGCTTCGCGCCGAGATGATTTCGGCGGTGTCGGTCACCGGGGGGCACCTTGGTGCCGGCCTTGGCGTGGTCGAATTGACCGTCGCGCTCCACCATGTGTTCGACACGCCCGCCGATACGTTGATCTGGGACGTCGGCCACCAGGCCTATCCGCACAAGATCGTCACCGGCCGTCGCGACCGTATCCGCACGTTGCGCATGGGCGGGGGCCTAAGCGGTTTCACCAAGCGCAGCGAAAGCGAATATGATCCGTTCGGCGCGGCGCATAGCTCGACCTCGATCTCCGCCGCGATTGGCTTCGCCATCGCCAACAAGCTCGCCGGTAACGCCAAACGCGCGATTGCGGTGATTGGCGACGGCGCGATGACCGCCGGCATGGCCTATGAGGCGATGAACAATGCCGAGGGCGCGGGCAATCGCCTGATTGTCATCCTCAACGACAATGACATGTCGATCGCACCGCCGGTCGGCGCGCTGCGCAATTCGCTCGCCCGCCTCGTCAGTTCGGACAAATATCTTGGGCCCCGGCGAATCGCGCAGAAGATTGCCCGGGCGATGCCGGGGCCGCTCCACCGCACCGCGCGCAAGGTCGAAGAATATGCCCGCGGACTGATGACCGGCGGCACATTGTTCGAGGAACTTGGCTTTTATTACGTCGGCCCGGTCGACGGCCATGATGTCGAGGCACTGGTCGAAGTGCTCGAAAATGTCCGCGACGCCGAGGAAGGGCCGATGCTGGTCCATGTCGTGACCAAAAAGGGCAAGGGCTATGGCCCGGCCGAAGCGTCGGCCGACAAATATCATGGTGTGGTCAAGTTCGACGTCGTTTCGGGCAAGCAGGACAAGGGTCCAGGCGGCGGCCCGCCGGCCTACACCAACGTCTTCGCCACCGCGCTGACCGCCGAAGCAAGGCGCGACGACAAAGTGGTCGCGATCACTGCGGCGATGCCCTCGGGCACCGGGCTCGACAAGTTCGAGGTCGAATTCCCCGACCGCACCTTTGACGTCGGAATCGCCGAGCAGCATGGCGTAACCTTCGCTGCAGGCCTTGCCGCGCAGGGCTATCGTCCGTTCTGCGCGATTTACTCGACCTTCCTCCAACGCGCCTATGACCAGGTGGTACACGACGTTGCGGTCCAGAACCTTCCCGTCCGCTTCGCGATGGACCGTGCCGGACTGGTCGGCGCCGATGGCTGCACCCATGCCGGGTCGTTCGATCTGGCTTATCTCTGCACGTTGCCCAATTTCGTGGTGATGGCGGCGGCCGACGAGGTTGAGCTGACCAACATGATCCACACCATGGCGCTCCACGACAGTGGCCCGAGCGCGGTGCGTTATCCGCGCGGCAACGGACGCGGGCTGGCGATGCCGGCCGAGCCGACCCGGCTCGAAATCGGCAAGGGCCGCATCGTCCGCGAAGGCAAGAAGGTCGCGATATTGTCGCTCGGGACCCGGCTCGAGGAAGCCGAGAAGGCCGCCGAGACCCTGGAAGGCATGGGCCTGTCGACCACCGTCGCCGATTTGCGCTTCGCCAAGCCATTGGACGAAGCGATGATCCGCAAATTGCTCACCACCCACGAAGTCGCGGTGACGATCGAGGAAGCCGCGATCGGCGGGTTTGGCGCGCATGTGCTGACCCTGGCGAGCGACGAGGGCCTGATCGATGGCGGGCTCAAGCTGCGCACGATGCGCTTGCCCGACCGTTTCCAGGACCATGACAATCCGGCCAAGCAATATGACGAGGCCGGCCTCACCGCCCCGCACATCGTCGATACGGTCTTGAAAGCGCTTCGTCACAACGACGTCGGCGTAACGGCCGAAGCGGGTGCGATCGCCTGATGCGGGGATGGCTCGCCGTAGCATTGGTCGCGGCGATCGGCGCTCCCGCATCCGCCGCACCGCCGGTTTATTATCCGTCCGATTTTCCGTTCCCCTTCTCCGACGCGGTGCAGGTCGGCGACCTGCTGATCCTGTCGGGCCAGATCGGCGCCAAACCGGGGACGACTGCGGTCGTGCCGGGCGGGATCGAGCCCGAAACGCGGCAGGTCATGGCCAACATTGACGCCAGTCTGAAGCGGCGCGGTCTAGGCATGGATGCAGTGGTCAAATGCACCGTGATGCTGGCCGACATGAAGGATTGGCCAGCGTTCAACAAAATCTACGCCACCTATTTCCAGAAAGGCCGTTACCCGGCGCGCTCCGCGCTCGGCGTCAACGGCCTCGCGCTTGGCGCCAAGATCGAGCTCGAATGCTGGGCTTACTCGCCCGCAAAGTGACCAAGACCCGCGCCGACATGCTGCTCCTTGCGCATGGCCTCGCCGAGAGCCGGACGCGGGCGCAGGCGTTGATCCTGGCGGGCAATGTTTATGTCGGGGATCGCCGCGTGGCGAAGGCGGGGGATTTGCTGGCTGAGGATGCGGTGCTGACCGTCAAAGGCCGCGATCATCCGTGGGTGTCGCGCGGGGGAGTCAAATTGGCGCATGGGCTTGCCCATTTCGGGTTCGACATGACCGGGGCCATCGCGCTCGATGTCGGCAGCTCGACCGGCGGGTTCACCGATGTCCTGCTGACCCGCGGCGCAACCAAAGT
>JBDSOV010000168.1:0-3676 GCA_039914575.1 Sphingomicrobium sp. | reverse complement strand
GGCGATCTGGCTGGTCGCGTTCGCGCTCCCCTTATGGTCCAACGGGATGATCGATGAGCGGACCGCGACTTTCGTGTTCGACACTTCGCTCGGGGCGGTGCTGGTGCTCGTCATCCCGTGGCGCTACGTCTATCGTCGCTATGTGAAGCAGCCGGCGGATCTTTGGCGCTGAAAGGCCTGTGCCCGATCTTGTTGCTATCCGGCTCAGTGCCGGGATGACGGCGGCGACGAAATCCGGGACCGCACCGTCGCCCTTGTCCGGCCGTCAATTCGCCAGATGTCGCCGAAATCTTCGTGGACCAAAGGCGCGGGGCGCTGGCCGCCGAGGCGCTGGACGATGTCGGGGACGGTGTTGCTGTGGCCGACGACCAGCACAATGCGGGTTTCGGCCGAGACGGCGGCGATCAGTGCAGGGGTGTCGGCGGGATTATAGATTTTTGGAGTGATGTTCAGGCTGCGCGCGAGCGGCGCGGCGGTTTGCTGCGCGCGTTTGGTGCTGCTGACGTAAATCACCGCCGGTCTGTCGCGCTTGAACCATTTGACGAGCAGCAAGGCGACGCGCTGGCCCTCGCCGGTCAAATCGGGATCGGTGGCGCCAGCCGGCGTATGCAGGTGATGCACGACGTAAATGTCAGGCAGCGGGGCGGGACCTGGTGCGCTCGCGCATCCGCCCAGCGCGAGTAATAGCGCGATGATGATCAATCTGGCCCCATGCACGCTCATTCTCCCGTCAGTGCGGGCCCGCTGACGCGACCGGGCGACTGTTCCAGGGCGGCCCCAAAGCCGCGTTCCAGACTTGTCGCGACACCAGCCCGATCAGCTTCGCTGTTCAGCGCGAGATTTACAAGCATCTGGGGCGGATCATCGACGCCTTCGAGGACGTTGCCAACCAGATCGATTCGATCGTGATCGACCACGCGGTGGCGGCGCTATTTTACGCGCTGACCCGGCTGTTCTAGCGTCTCAACAGCCACGCGATCGCTCTTCCACACGCTCAGGACAGGAATCGCGCAAGCGCGATAAAATCGTCGACGCCGAGGGTTTCGGCGCGGCGTTCGGGTTCGATCCCGAGCGTTTCCAGCGCGTCGAGCGCGCCGGGCATGCCCTTCAAACTCTGGCGCAGCATCTTGCGGCGTTGGCCGAAGGCGGCGGCGGTGACTTTTTCCAATATTGCGTGGCGAACCCCCTGAGGCATTGGGGCGGGCTTGAGGTGGACCACGGCGCTCATTACCTTGGGCGCGGGGACGAATGAGCTGCGGTGGACCAGCATCGCGATGCTGGCGGTCGAGCGCCACTGAGCGGCGACCGAGAGGCGACCGTAATGGTCGCTGCCGGGTTTGGCGACGATCCGTGTCGCGACCTCGCGCTGGAACATCAGGCTGAGCGAGGCCCACCACGGCGGCCACGCCTCGCCGCCGAGCCAGCGCAGCAGCAAGGCGGTGCCGACATTGTAAGGCAGATTGGCAACGACGTGCGCGCCTATCCCGACCGTGGCGGGCTCGTCGATCGCCATCGCGTCGCCCTCGATCAGGGTCAATTTGTCGGGGAAGGCGGATTCGAGCTCGTCCAGAGCGGGGAGGCAGCGCCGGTCGCGTTCGACCGCGACGACCTGCGCGCCAGTGTCGAGCAAGGCGCGGGTCAGCCCCCCGGGGCCGGGGCCGACTTCGTAAACTGTCTGGCCGTCGAGCAGGCCGGGGATAGCGGCGATGCGGGCGAGCAACTGGCGGTCGAGGATGAAGTTCTGGCCGAGCGCCTTGCTCGCCTGGAGCCCGTGGCGGGCGATGACGTCACGTAACGGTTCCGGTGCGTCGGACGAGGGCAATTCAGCTGATTCTGGCACTAGCGCCATTCGGGGCGGCGCCGGGCAGCGCATTCGGCGCCGAGGCGGATTGCGGCGGCCATCGCGCGCGGGTCGGCGCGGTCCTGACCGGCGATGTCGAACGCGGTGCCATGGTCGGGCGCGGTGCGGACGATAGGGAGGCCGAGCGTCATGTTGACGCCTTCGTCGAAGTGAAGCGCTTTCAGGGGGATCAGCGCCTGGTCGTGATACATGCACAAAGCCGCGTCGTAGCGGGAGCGCGCGGCAACGTGGAACATGGTGTCGGCGGGGAGCGGGCCGGTGACTTGCCAGCCCTCGGCAAGGAGCATTTCGATCGCCGGCTGGATCAGCTCGATCTCCTCGCGGCCGAGCGCACCGCCTTCACCCGCATGGGGATTGAGCGCTGCGATCGCGAGGCTCGGCTCGGCGATACCGAAATTGCGCTGCAGGCCGCGCAACGTGGCGCGGGCGCGAGCCTCGATCAGCTGGGCGCTGAGCGCGGCGGGAACCGCGCTGAGCGGAATGTGGGTCGTGACCGGGACGGTGCGCAGCGTCGGGCCGACCAGCATCATCGCCACATTGCCGGGCGAGATGCCGCACCGCTCGGCGACGAATTCGGTCTGGCCGGGGTGGGCGAAGCCGATCGCGTAAAGCTGCTGCTTGCTGACCGGGCCGGTAACCACCGCGGCGGCCGAGCCCGAGCGGGCGAGGCCGACGGCAAGCTCGAGCGAATCGAGCGAGCAATGCGCGCCCGAGGTGGTGGCACGACCGGGGTGGTGGACTTCGTTGCACGGGATGTGGAGGATCGGCAGGCCGACGTCGAACGCAGCATCGGCATCGCGCAAATCGTCGATCGGCTCGACCGGGCCGTCCCACACCAGCTCGAGCGACCGCGCGTCGCCCACCGCGACGAATGGCGGCAAGCCGAAGGCGGCGCGATTGTCCCAGCATTTGGCGACCACCTCCGGGCCGATCCCGGCGGGGTCTCCAAGCGAAACTGCGAGCGGTGGTAAAAGGGCGGACGCCATTATGTGCGCCTTACCCTGTCAACCTAGCGAAAGTCGATGATCGCATCCCGGCGCAGGTCGCGCAGGTAGCGGCGGGCGCGCATGTTGACCCGCTCCTCATTCATCTGCGCCATCACCGTCTCATAGGTCGGCATGCTCGGATCGACTTCGTCGCGGCCGCAGATCACCAGCACGCGCACACCCTCCTCGAGCGAACCGAACGGGCGGGTCGCCTGTCCGACCTGCATCGGCAGCATCATTTCCTGCAACGCGCCGGGAAGATCCTTCAGCTTGACGCCATCGGACGAGACGACTTCGCCGTTGAAGTCGGCCGCCAGCTTCTCGGCGCCGCCGCATCCACCGGTGCCTTGCGAGGCGGCGGCGAAGCGCGCGACGATCGGTTCGGCCTGGACCTTGGTGGTGCCGGCGGGAAAGGTGACCGAGACCTGCTTGAGGTTGAGTTCGGCCGCGCGCGGATCGGCGGTCAGCACCTTTCGCGTATCCTGCACCGCGACGATCGACACCCCGCCGGGAAGCGCGATTGGGGACGACACCTGGCCCGGCTGGAGGTTGCGCACCGCCTCGGCGATCACATCGGGAAGCTGCTCGGGACGAACCCAGCCGAGATCGCCGCCGACCGCGGCGGTCGAAGCTTCGGAATATTGACGGGCATAAGCGACGAACGAGCCGCCCTTGCGCAATGCGTCGATAATCTGGGTGGCGTTGGTCATCGCCTGCGCCGCAGTCGCCGAGGTCGCCGAAACGAAGATCTCGCCGACCCTATATTCCTGGGTGCCCTTCGACGCTTCCATCCGCTCGATCACCGCTTTGACTTCATCGTCGCCGACGC
>JBDSOV010000150.1:0-3798 GCA_039914575.1 Sphingomicrobium sp. | reverse complement strand
TCGCCGGCGATCTCGGCGTCGGCAGCCAGCTGCCCAATGGCTATGACGCCTACAATGTGCCGTTCCAATATCGTGATCGTTATGCGGATTCGGCCGATAATTGGTACCGTTACAACGACGGCTATATTTATCAGGTTGATCCCAAAACCCGCCTGATTTCGGCGGTGATTGACGCGATCGTCTGACGCTTCAAGTGGCGCTCAGGCAGGGCTCGCCCCGGCGGGCCCTGCCGCCCAACCTTTCAATCGACGAGGGAAACCAATGCGTATTGCACTGACCTTGTTCGCCGCCGCCTCCGTGATGACGCTGGCCGCGTGCGACACCAAAACTGACGAAACTGCAGCGCCTAAGTCCGAGGCGGCGCGCGACGCGGCGGGCGACACCACCATCGCCAGCGGGCTTGGCGCCGACGACAGCAAGTTCGCCGACGCCGCCAAGGCCTCGGGTCTCGACGCGACGCTTGCCGGTCCCGGCCCCTATACCGTGCTGGTCCCGGCCAATGGCGCGTTCGACAAGCTTCCGGCCGGCGCGCTCGATACCTTGCTCAAACCTGAGTCGCGGGCGCAACTGACCAAGGTTCTGACTGGCCATATCCTGCCCGGCGCGGTCCTTGCGGCCGACATTGGCAAGGCGATCGACAATGGCAAGGGCAAGGCCAGCCTGGCGACCTTCGGCGGCGGCACCATCACCGCGACGCGCGAAGGCGACAAAATCGTCCTGATCGATTCGGCCGGTGGCAAAGCGACCGTCACCGCCGCCGACGACAAGCGCTCGAACGGGGTGGTCCACCACCTCGACGGTGTGCTGATGCCGAGCTAGCCGATTTTCCAATCCTTGCCTCTGGCCGATCTCAATCTGCCCGCTATAACGATCCGCTAGGTTAGCAGCCGGTCAGCATCGACCGCTTGGGGCAAGGAACGGGAAGCGGCATGAAGGCGACGATCGAACGGGCAATCCTCCTCAAAGCCCTGGGCCACGTCCAGTCGGTGGTCGAGCGCCGCAACACCATCCCGATTCTGTCCAACGTGCTGATCGAGGCGCGCGACGATGGCTCGCTGCGGCTGATGGCCACCGATCTCGACTTGCAAGTCGATGAAAGCGTTGCCGCACAGGTCACCCAAGCCGGCGCCACCACCGTCCCGGCCCACACTTTTTTCGACATCGTCCGCAAGCTGCCAGAGGGCAGCCAAGTCGAACTGGCCGCGTCCGACGGCAAGATGAAGGTCGTCGCCGGTCGCGCGCAGTTCAACCTCTCGACGCTGCCGCGCGACGATTTCCCGGTGATCGCCGAGGGCGAACTGCCGACCCGGTTCGAACTTCCCGCCGCGACGCTCCGCCAGATCATCGACAAGACCCGCTTTGCTATCTCCAGCGAAGAGACGCGCTACTATCTGATGGGCATCTTCCTCCACGTCGCCGACGACAAATTGAAGGCCGCCGCAACCGACGGCCACCGGCTGGCGCGCATCACGCTGCCCCGCCCCGATGGCGCCGAGGGCATGCCCGACATCATCATCCCCAAGAAATGCATCGGCGAATTGCGCAAATTGCTCGATGAGATGGAAGGCACCGCCGAAGTTTCGCTGTCGCCGACCAAAGTCCGCTTCGGCCTTGGCAGCGCGGTGCTGACTTCCAAGCTGATCGACGGCACCTTCCCCGATTACAACCGGGTCATCCCCACGGGCAATGACAAATTGCTCAAGCTCGACCCGAAAAGCTTCGCCGCCGGAGTCGATCGCGTCGCGACCATCGCCTCGGAAAAGACCCGCGCGGTCAAGATGAGCGTCGACCGCGACAAGGTCACTCTGTCGGTCACCAGCCCCGAAAGCGGCACCGCAACCGAGGAGATCGCCGCCGATTACGGCTCGGACAATATCGAGATCGGGTTCAACGCCCGCTATCTGATGGACATCCTCGCCCAGATTGATGGCGACAGCGTCGAAGTTCATCTGGCTGACGCAGCGGCACCAACGCTATTGCGCGAGAATGACGCCAGCCCGGCGCTTTACGTGCTGATGCCGATGCGGGTGTGAGCACCTAGCGCTTTTTCTCCAGTCTCTTCTTGTTCGCCGTCGCGGCGCGGTGGATCGGGGTCATGGCCCGAACGCTGCTCGCTAGTCCGGCGCTGCCCAACCGCTGGCTCCGTTTCATCATTGCAAGCGCTTTCTGCGGTCCGGGCATCTTGCCGAACATCATCGCCGAAACGTCGCTGACCTGCGCCCCCCAATCGCGCTGCATCGCCAGCCAGTCGCGCGACAGCGACGCGCCAGCCGCGCCGAACGCCGCGCTCTTCTCGCTGACCATCCGGCCAAGCTCGATATAATCCGCGCCCAACGGATCGCTCATTGCATCCTCTATGGTTTTGCTGCGGTGCTCGACCACCGCTTGCGACGCGCTCATCGTCTCGCCCAGCATCGTTCCGGCGCGAATCATGCGCTGCCATTCGAGCCACGGATTGACCATTTGAACTTCCCTTTGTTGCACTGCAGCTAAGCGAACCGCTGGCAGCGCTTGTTCCGTGCCCGCATGCCGTTACGACGAAAAGATGATCGCGCGCCTCGCTCTGACCGATTTCCGGAACCACGCCTCGGCGCTGGTCGAGCCAGGGCCAGGGCTCGTGCTGCTTAGCGGCCCTAACGGCGCGGGCAAGACCAACATCCTCGAGGCCGTCTCCCTCCTCACCCCCGGTCGCGGTCTCCGCCAGGTGCCAATCTCGGAAATGGCGCGGAGCGAGGGGCAGGGGGGATTTTCGGTCTCCGCACTCCTCGACCCAACGCCGCTCGTCCCGAGCGAAGTCGAGGGAGGTTCTATCCACGCGCAAGGTGTCTCGACTACGCTCGACACGAGCGGAATCATGTTAGGCACCGGCACCATCCCCACCGCGCCCGATCGCCGTCAGGTTCGCATCAATGGGGCCGCCGCCTCCGTGAACAGCCTGTCCGAATGGCTGTCGGTGCTGTGGCTCACACCGGCGATGGACCGGCTGTTCACCGACAGCGCGGGGGCCCGCCGCCGCTTCCTCGACCGGCTCACTTTGGCGCTTGAGCCGGGCCACGCGACCCACGCCGCGCGCTACGAAGCGGCGATGCGCGCCCGCAACAAATTGCTTGCCGAACCGGAGGGCGCCGACGCCTCCTGGCTCACCGCGCTCGAGGCGGGGATGGCCGGGCATGGCGCCGCGTTGGGCGATGCCCGCACTCGCACCGTCACGGCGCTGTCCGAAGCCATGGCCGACCAGACTAGCGACGATTTTCCCCGCGCCGCGCTCGCGCTCGACGGATGGGACGGCGGTGACCTCGCCGCCGCGCTCAGGGCATCGCGCGGTCGCGATGCCGCAGCAGGCCGCGCGCTGGTCGGCCCGCATCGTCAAGACCTCGCCGTCACGCATTTGCACAAGCTACAACCCGCCGCGCGCGGCTCGACCGGCGAGCAGAAGGCGCTGCTGCTCGGCCTCGTCCTTGCGCATGCCGATCTCGTCGCAGAGCGGCGCGGCCAGCCCCCGATCCTGTTGCTCGACGAGGTCGCCGCGCACCTCGATCCGCGCCGCCGTGAGACCCTGTTCGACCGCCTGTCGGGGCGCGGCCAAGTGTGGATGACGGCGACCGAGCCCGCGCTGTTTGCAACCATAGCCGATGGCACAGCGACCCGCTTCCATGTCGAGTCTGGGGCGATGTTTGGCGCCTGACTGGACAAATTCTATTTCCACGCTATATTGCACTGCAACACGAGACGCTTCGACAAGCGGCGTGATCGGAGTCTTCCCTTTGATTGGGATGTCCGGCCCGCGTCTCGATCCAG
>JBDSOV010000122.1:0-6433 GCA_039914575.1 Sphingomicrobium sp. | reverse complement strand
CCGGTGGCGACGCGGGCCGATCTCAAAGCCTATCTTGCGATGCTGGTCGACATTCGGGGGAAAATTGCTTCGGCCAAGGCTGCCGGCAAAAGCCTCGCCCAGATCAAGGCCGCCAATCCAGCCAAGCCTTACGAAATCGCGAACGGCTTCATTTCGGCCGATGCCTTTGCCGAAACGGTTTTCCAAAGCCTCGCCGCGCGGCGCTGATCGGCTAATACCTGACTGATCTCAGCTCAGCGATCTCGATCCGCAGCGACATGATGCCCGCAAACATGCGGGCGATGTTGCGGCGCTCGGCGCTGACGTGTCGCGGGGCGCTATGATAGCAGGCCGCCTGACCCCAGGCCCGTCCATCGCGATTGAGCGGGACGATCAACGCCGCCTGCGCACCGATCGCCGCAAGTCTCGCGACTTCACCGCCAGTCGGTGATCGCAAGGTCAGTCGCCTTGGCATCCAGCCTGCATCGACGACATGTATCGGGACAGCTTCAGCATCGCGATCGAACACCACCATGTCGGGATCGGCCGAGGCAAGATCGGTGTCGATCGGCGCCGGTCCAGCGCGCAGCGACTGGCCGAGCTGATCCTGCCCGACGCTGATCACGACCTGCTGGAAGCCGGTCAGTGCCCGCAGCTGGTTGCTCGCCTGTTCGCACAATTGCCCGATATCGTCAGATTGCGCGACCCGCGACAGCATCCCCTCAAGGATCCCGGTGGCGTCACCGAAGCTGCGTTCGTCACATGGTTCGACATCGATCCCGAACCCGTGGCCGTTGCGATAGACAGCGAGATCGAATGCTCGCCCGGTCACCGCGAGCGGAAACTGGAATAGATGCTCAACCGTATCGTCGCTCCGCAGCAAGGCCATCCGGTTGCGGATGTCGTGGATCATGTCGTTCGAGAATAAGGTGGTGATCGGCTGCCCCAGCGCAGCCGCAGCTGTCGTATCGAGAAACGCCCCGATATTGGCCGACACCGCGGTCACCAGCCATTCGCCCGACAGGCCGAGATGGAAGCCAATCGGCTGGATCGTCGGCGGCTCGGTCACACCCCGAAAACGCGCTCGAAAATCACGTCGATCCGCTTGAAATGATAATCGAGGTCGAACAGATTTTCGAGTTGCGTGCCGGATAGTTTCGCGGAAACCTCGGGATCGGCCTTGAGCAGGTCGAGCAATTGCAGCTGCCCGTCCGAGCCCCACACCTGCATCGCATTGCGCTGGACCAGGGCATAACTGTCTTCGCGGCTGAGCCCCGCCTGGGTCAGCGCGAGCAACACACGCTGGGAGTGAATCAACCCGCCCATGCGGTCCATGTTGGCTTGCATTCGGTCGGGATAGACCAGCAACTTGTCGATCACCCCGGTCAGACGCGCCAGCGCGAAATCGAGCGTGATGCAGGCGTCGGGGCCGATGAACCGCTCGACCGACGAGTGCGAAATATCGCGCTCGTGCCACAAAGCGACATTCTCCATCGCCGGGACGACTGCGGCGCGGACAACGCGGGCAAGGCCGGTGAGATTCTCGGTCAGCACCGGGTTGCGCTTGTGCGGCATCGCCGAGCTGCCCTTCTGGCCGGGTGCAAAATATTCCTCGACTTCAAGCACTTCGGTGCGCTGGAGGTGGCGAATTTCGACGCTCAGCCGCTCGATCGACGAGGCGATCACGCCAAGCACCGCGAAGAACATTGCGTGGCGATCGCGCGGGATGATCTGGGTCGAGGTGGGTTCGGGGGTCAGGCCGAGCTCGCGGGCGACATGCGCTTCGATCGCCGGGTCGATATTGGCGAAGGTGCCGACCGCACCCGAGATGGCGCAGGTCGCAATGTCATCGCGCGCGGCGCGGAGCCGGGTGAGGTTGCGGTCGAATTCGGCATAGGCCTGGGCGAGCTTGAGACCGAAGGTGACCGGCTCGGCATGGATGCCATGGCTGCGGCCGATCGTCGGCGTCAGCTTATGCTCGATCGCGCGGCGCTTGAGCACCGCCAGCAGCGCCTCCAGATCCTCGATCAACAGCTCGGCCGATTGCTTCAACTGCACTGCCAGGCTGGTGTCGAGCACGTCGCTGCTGGTCATCCCCTGATGCAGCCAGCGCCGCTCCGGGCCGAGCTTCTCGCCGGCCCAGGTAAGGAAGGCGATTACGTCATGCCGGGTGACTTCCTCGATCGCATCGATCGCGGGGACATCGATGTCGCCCAGCACATTGGTGTCATAGGCCTTGCGGATGGTGGCCGCGTCGTCGGCGGGGATCATCCCGACCTTGCCCATCGCCTCAGCTGCATAGACTTCGATCGCCCACCAGATGCGGTAGCGGTTTTCGGATGACCAGATGGCGGTCATGGCGGGGCGGGAATAGCGAGGGATCATGTCTGCGGCGGCTAGCAGAGCCGGGCGCGGGGTTCAAATCAGTCCCATCGCCTTTAGGCTGCTGCGGCCTTGCGCGCCGACAATGACATGGTCGTGGATCGCGATTTTCATGTGGCGGCCGGCGTCGATGAGGTCGCGGGTCAGACAGATGTCCTGTTGGCTCGGTGTGGGGTCGCCGCTGGGGTGGTTGTGGACGATGATCAGCGCGGTGGCGCCGAGCGCCATGGCGCGGGCGATGACTTCGCGGACGTGGACCGAGGCCTCGTCGACACTGCCGCGCCACATCGCCTCGTTGGCGATCAGCATATTCTTGGCATTGAGGAACAGGATGCGCACTTCCTCGACGTCTGAATGGGCCATCGCCGCCTGGAGGTAATCGCCGAGCGCATCCCAGCTCGACAAGATCGGGCGGCCTTCGATTTTCGTCTCAAGCAAGCGCAAGGCGACTGTCTCGGCGATTTTGAGTGCCCCGATCGTTCCTTCACTGAGACCTTCAGCTCGCAGCGCGGCCGGGTCGGCGTCGAGCAACGGGCCGATCCCGCCGAAGCGCACGATGAGTTGCTTGGCCAGGGCCTTGGTGTCGCGGCGGGGGATGGCCAAAGCGAGCAGATATTCGACCAGTTCGTGATCGAGCAACGCCGTGTCGCCGCCCGCAAACAGACGCATACGCAAGCGTGCACGGTGGCCACTGCCGTCGGAAGGTTTCTCCCCCATGGCTTTGCAGGCTAGGAACATGCGGGCGGCCATGCAACGGGGCGGATGCGCCGGATTTGGAACGGCTGCATGATCGATGGGTTAGAGAGCGCATGGTGGATGGGCATCACGAGGCCGAGGAGCATGGCACCAGCGCGGCCGCGAGCGAGCTGGTGATTGTCGATCGTCGCCGCAGCCCGTTATTCTGGATTTCGCTAATCGTGCTTGGGGTGCTGACCGCGTTGCTGGTCGCGGCGTGGATTGCGCGCCGGCCGATCGCCGAGCATTTCATCGAGCAGGAATTGGCCCGGCGCGGGGTGCGCGCGACCTACACGCTCGAATCGATCGGCCTCCACAACCAGGTGATCCGCGACGTCACGGTCGGCGACCCGGCGAGCCCCGATCTTACCGCGCGCTACGCCAAGATCCAGATGCGGATCCTGTGGAATGGCAGCGTCGAAGTCTATCGTATCGCGGCACGCGGGGTGCGGCTGCGCGGTGAATTGCGGCGCGATGGCAAGGTCAGCTGGGGCGAGATCGACAAATTGCTACCCCCGCCGAGCGGCAAACCGTTTCGCCTGCCCGATATCGCGGTCGACCTCGCCGACGCCGCCGTCGCGCTCAAGACGCCCTACGGGAATCTTGGATTTGCTGTGGCCGGGGCGGGCAACCTTACCGGTGGGTTCAAGGGGCGGCTGGCGGTGGCCGGGCCGAAGCTTGTGACCGGCGCGTGCGCGCTCAACGGGCTGCGCGGCAATGTCGCGTTGGACGTCGAGGCGCGGCGGCCGAACATCAGAGGGCCGATCGCCGCGGCACAGTTTGTCTGCCCCAACAGCCGGATGGCGATGGTCGCGCCGCGGCTCGAACTCGACACCGGGTTCAGCGAGGCGTTCGAGCGGTTCGATGGCAACGGCCGCCTCCGCGTCGCCTCGTTCGCCGCTGGCGACAATGGCCTGGCAAATCTCAATGCGCTGATCGGCTTCAAAGGCAGCGCAAGCGACGCGATGGGCGACATCAAATTGTCGGCGCAGCGCGGGCGGCTTGGATCTATCTTCGCCGATGCGACGAGACTCGATGGCAAATATCGACTGTGGGCCGGGCGCGGCGAGCTCGCGTTGTCGGCTGATTATGGCGCCGACAGCGCGACGCTTGCGCCGGCGATGGTCGCACCGCTGGTTGCGCCGCTTGAGTCGGCGAAGGGCACACCGCTCGGCTCGATCGGGCAGGCGATCGCCGCCGCGATCCGCCGCACCGCGGGCAATTTCAACGCCAGCGGCCATTTGAGCCTGGTCAATCTGCGCGGCGGCGGCGGCGTGCGGATCGAAACCGCGGACGCGCGCGGCCCGGGCGGGGCGCGGGTGATGGTCTCGGGCGGCGACGGGGTGAGCTATTATTGGCCCGACGCGCGGCTCAGGATCGACGGCAATATTTCGACTGGTGGTGGGGGGCTGCCACGCGCTGACATCGCGCTTCGCCAGCCACGCCAGGGCGGGCCGATGAGCGGCGAGGCGCGGATCGCGCCCTACAGTGCGGGCGGGTCGCGGCTGGCACTAGCGCCGGTTACCTTCCGCGCCGCGCAGAACGGATCGACCGCGGTCAACACTATCGCCTTGCTCGACGGGCCATTTTCGGGCGGGTTCGTGCGCGGCCTGCGGATTCCGATAAGCGGGACAATCGGAGGGCCGGGCGGCGGCTTCGCCTTTGGGCGCGGGTGCATCGACGCACGCTTCCAATCGCTGATCGCCGGATCGCTGCGGCTCGGCGCTGGGCGGGTTCCGCTGTGCGCGACCGGGCGCGCATTGGTGTTCAAGGACGGGCAGGGGCCGGTGCAGATTGGTGCCGTGACCCGCAATTTGCGGCTCGCTGGTCAACTTGGCAAATCGCCGTTCAGCCTCGCTGCGGCGCAGGCGCGACTGACCGGCAGCGAGCGCTTCGCCGCGACCGGGCTCGGGCTGCAATTGGGACGGCCAAGCGCGCCGGTGAAGATCACCGCCGCCAATCTCGATGGGCGGCTAGTCAAGGGCGGCGCGACCGGCCGGTTTGGCGGTGCCACCGCATTGATCGGCAAGGTGCCGGTCAGATTAAGCGACGCCGCGGGCAGTTTCGATTTCCGCGGCGGGGCGCTGGCGATCAATGGCTCGTCGACGGTGTCCGACCTTGCCACATTGCCGCGCTTCTATCCGCTCGCCAGCAACGACTTTCAGTTCCGAATGGCCAAAGATTTGATCCGCGCTACCGGATCGCTGCGCCATCCGGCGAGCGGGACCAAAGTGGCCGAAGTGACGATCAACCACCGCCTGTCGACCGGCACCGGCGAAGCATTGCTCGACGTCCCCGGGATCCGCTTCGGCAATGCGATCCAGCCCGATCAGCTGACCCGGCTGGCGGAGGGCGTGATCGCGTTGGTCAACGGCACGGTTGCGGGGCAGGGGCGGGTCATCTGGCGCGGCGACGGGGCCGTGACTTCGACCGGCGAATTCACCACCGACGGGACCGATCTCGCCGCGTCCTTCGGCCCAGTGACGGGGCTCAAGGGGACGATCCGCTTCACCGACTTGCTCCGGCTCGAGACTGCGCCGGGGCAGAGCCTGTCGGTTGGCAGCATCAACCCCGGCATCCTGGTCGAGAATGGCGAGATCAAATATCAGATATTGCCCGGCCAACTGGTTAAAATTGAACGTGGCGAATGGCCGTTCATGGGCGGGCGGCTGGTCCTCCAAGAAACGATTATCAATCTCGCCCGCAACTCGCCGAAACGTCTGACCTTTGAAGTCGTCGGGCTCGATGCCAACGCGTTTGTCGGGCGGCTGGGGTTCAAGGACCTTCAGGCGACCGGCATCTTCGACGGGGTGCTGCCGATGATCTTTGATGAAAATGGCGGACGGATCGTCGGCGGTCGGCTCGACAGCCGCGACGGGGGCGGGACACTGGCCTATGAAGGCGCAATCAACAAAGCCAATCTCGGCTTCTTTGGCGGGCTGGCATTCGACGCGCTAAAGTCGCTCCAATTTCGGAGTATGATCGTCAGGCTCGACGGCGACCTTGCGGGTGAATTTGCCACCCGGCTGACGATCGACCAGGTCGCACTGGGTCAGGCAACAGGCGTCCAGCGGCTGCTGAAATCGGCGGTGCGCAAGGTGCCGTTCAAGTTCAATGTGACGATCATCGGGCCGTTCCGCTCGCTGATCGCGACCGCCAAAAGCATGCAGGATCCGCGCAATGTGATCCGCGAAATACTGCCGGTACCGATCGACCAGATCCCCGGGGTCGTCACCGAGGTCCGGCGGCGCGAGGAAAGCCAGAACATGCAGCAGACCCCGACCCTGCCAACGGTCGACATCACCACCCAACCCCCGAGCAACAGCGAGACACGCCC
>JBDSOV010000103.1:0-5515 GCA_039914575.1 Sphingomicrobium sp. | reverse complement strand
GTCCAGTCGGTGCGCAACGTGACTTACGAGCCTTTTGACCAAGGAAACGAGCGTCATGACGCGGCCGCGTCTGCTATTGATCGATGACGAACCGCAGCTTGCGGCATTCGTCGCCAATGCGGCCCGGATGTGCGGCTTCGACCCGATCGAGACCGATCGCGACGATGATTTTCGTAAGCGATATGTCGACGACCGCCCCGATATGGTCGCGCTCGACCTTGGCATGCCCGGCATGGACGGGGTCGAATTGCTCCGCTTCCTCGCCGACCATGAGTTTGGCGGGCCTGTGCTGATCATCAGCGGGTTCGACCGGCGGGTGCTGGATAGTGCGTTCCGGCTGGGCGAGGCGCTCGGCCTCAAGATGGTAGGCCCGCTGGTGAAGCCGGTCCGGCTCGACGCGCTCGAAGTGATTTTGAAACAGCAATTGCCAAGCCCGGCACCATGACCACGCGCCAATGATCAACCAGGCCGATCTGAGACTGCTCGACGGGTTCGAGCGGGCGCTGATCAATCACCGGCTGCACATGGTCTACCAGCCTAAGGTATCGCTGACCGACGGCACCTTGAGGCGAGTCGAGGCGCTGGTCCGCTGGGACGACCCCAAGCTGGGCATGGTTCCGCCGTCGCGGTTCGTGCCGCTGGCCGAACGCCACGGCCTGATCGACCAATTGACCCATTGGGGCCTCACCACCACGCTTCGCCAGTGGCTCGACTGGCGGGCGAAGGGGATTGACACTTGCATCGCGTTCAACATTTCGGCGCTGTCGCTTGAGCATCTCGACTTTCCCGACCTGGTCGAGCGGATGTGCCGGGCGCTGGACGTGCCGACCGACCGGCTGGTGCTCGAATTGACCGAGGGCGCGACCCAGCCGTTGGTCAAATTGATGGATACGCTGACCCGCTTCCGGATCAAGGGCATTGGTCTGGCGATGGACGACTTCGGGGTTGGCTATTCGACCTTGATGCAGCTTCGGCAGCTGCCGTTCACCGAGATCAAGATTGACCGCTTCTTCGTCGATGATGCGGTGACCTCGACCGACAGCCGCGCGATCGTCGGCTCGATCATCCAGCTCGCCCACAGCCTCGATCTCAGTGTCACCGCTGAGGGGGTCGAGACTGAAGCCCAGCTTGACCTGCTGCGCGGCCTCGGGTGCGACGTGGCGCAAGGCTATTGGATCGCCCGCCCGCTCGAGCCGGCCAAGCTTGGCGGGTGGAAGAAGGATTGGGCGAAACGCTGGGCGGCGCTGACCGGCGCAAAAACAGCGGTCAAGCGTCGAGGTCGAACTTCACTCCCTGCGCAAGCGGCAGCGTCGAGCCATAATTGATCGTGTTGGTCGAGCGACGCATGTAGGCGCGCCAGCTGTCCGACCCGCTTTCGCGCCCACCCCCGGTCTCCTTCTCGCCGCCAAACGCGCCACCGATCTCGGCCCCCGAGGGACCGATATTGACGTTGGCGATGCCGCAATCGCTGCCCGCCGCCGACAGGAAATACTCGGCTTCGCGCAAATCACCGGTAAAGATCGAGCTCGACAGGCCCTGGCGGACGTCATTGTTGAGCGTGATTGCCTGCTCGAGGGTCGAATAGCGAAGCACATAGAGGATCGGCGCAAAGGTCTCTTCGAGAACGATGCCGGCCTGAGCATCTACTTCGACCAATGCCGGGCGGACGTAATATCCGCCTTCGACCGCCTCGACGCGTTCGACTGTCGGGCAAGCGTGGGCCATCGCCCGATAGGCATCACCGTCGATCAACGGGCCGACCAATGTGCCGGGATCGCGCGGGTCACCGACCGGGATTTTGGCGATCAGCGAACGCAACCGGACCACCAACGCATCGGCGATGCTGTCGTGGACGATCAGTCGGCGTAGGCTGGTGCAGCGCTGCCCCGCGGTGCCTGCCGCGCTGAACAGAATCGCACGTTCCGCCAACACAAGGTCGGCCGACGGCGCAACGATCATCGCATTGTTGCCGCCCAGCTCGAGCAAGCTGCGCCCGAACCGCGCCGCGACCTTTGGCCCTAACTCGCGCCCCATGCGGGTCGATCCGGTGGCCGAGATCAAGGCTATACGCGGATCGTCGGACAGCGCCGCGCCGACCTCGCGCCCGCCTTGGACAAGTTGCAGCAGCTCGTCGGGCGCGTCACCGAAACGGGCCAATGCCCGCCCGACCAAGGCCATCACCGCGGCGGCGGCGAGCGGGGTCTTCTCGCTCGGTTTCCAGATCACCGGATCGCCGCACACCAAAGCCAGCGTCGCATTCCACGCCCACACCGCGACCGGGAAGTTGAACGCGCTGATCACCGCCACCGGCCCCAGCGGATGCCATTGCTCGATCATCCGGTGATCTGGCCGCTCGCTGGCGATGACCAACCCGTAAAGCTGGCGCGACAGGCCGACTGCATAGTCGCAAATGTCGATCATCTCCTGCACTTCGCCCTGCCCTTCGGAGAGGATCTTGCCGGCCTCAAGCGTGACCAGCCGGGCAAGTGGCTCCTTGGCAGAGCGCAATTCCTCGCCGAGTAACCGAACCAGCTCGCCACGGCGCGGCGCTGGGACTTTGCGCCAGGCGAGGAAGGCGATTTCTGCGCGTTCGCAGGCGGATGTAACCTCGCTTGCGCTTGCCTCGGTGACCGATCCGATCAGGCTGCCATCGATCGGTGAAATGCTGTCCAGCCCGCCGCTGCCGGTCACCCCCAATTGGTGCAAAATCTGCGCGGTTTCTTCGGCTGGGCTCATCGCGCATACTCCTTGGCTTTGGCCATCGCCGCGACCCCGGCGTCAATCGTCTCGTCACGCTTTGCGAAGCACAGGCGGACCAGGTGGCGCGGCGGATCGACGTCGGCGAAAGCAGACAAAGGCACCACCGCCACCCCGGCTTGTTCGACCGCGAGCTTGGCGAATGCCTCGTCATCAATCGCGATTCCCGAGGCAGCGAGATCGACGATCAGGAAATATGTTGCGGCGCTCGGGAGGACGGTGAACCCGGCGGCCACTAGCCCCGCCGTCATCCGGTCGCGGGCGCGGGCGAAGCGCTGACGCAACGGCACCAGCCAGTCATCGCCCTCGCTCAAACCATAGGCCACCGCCGCCTGCAGATTGGGGGCCGAGGCAAAGGTCAAAAACTGGTGCGCGCGCGCCGCCAGAGCGGCGAGTTCGGGGGCGGCGGCGATCCAGCCGATCTTCCATCCGGTGAGCGAAAAAATCTTGCCCGCCGACCCACACTTGATCGTCCGCGCCGCCATGCCGTCGATCGTCGCCAGCGGCACGAACGACTGCCCGTCCATCAGCAGATGCTCCCACACTTCGTCGCTGATCACGATCAAATCATGCTCACACGCCACGGATGCCACCGCTTCCAGTTCGGTGGCGTCGAACAGGCGCCCCGTGGGGTTGTGCGGGTTGTTGAAAATGATCGCCTTGGTATTTGGAGTGATGGCCGCCGCCAGTGCCTCACGCTCGATCCGCCATCCCGGGGCTTTCAGGGCGACTTCTCGAACCACCCCGCCGGCGCGGCGGATCAACGGCACGTAAGCGTCATAAGCCGGGGTCATGACGATCACCTCGTCGCCGGGACTGACCGTGGCGAGGATCGCCGCGGCGAGCGCCTCGGTCGCGCCAGAGGTGACGCAAATTCCCTCCGGCCCGGTGTCGATCCCATGGTGGCGCGCATAATGGCCCGCGACAGCCGCGCGTAAGGCTGGAACGCCGCGCGACGGGGCATATTGGTTCGAGCCTTCTTTCAGCGCCCGCGCCGCCGCGTCGAGAATCGCCTCGGGCCAGCCGAAATCGGGGAAGCCCTGGCCAAGGTTGACCGCGTCATGCTGCGCGGCGGCGAGGCTCATTCGTTCGAACACGCTGGTCGCCATCGTCTCGTACAGAGGATTCACTTGAGCAGTTCCTTAATGGCGTGGTTGTCATAGCCGAGCTCGGCGAGGATTGCCGCCCCATCTTCGCCGTCGCGGCGTGGTGGTCGCGGAGCCTCGGTCTCGGTCACCGAATAACGCGGCGCGGGTCCCGGCTGGCGCACGCCTCCCACTTCGATGAAGGTGCCGCGCGACCGGTTGTGCGGATGCGCCGGGGCTTCGGCCAGCGACAGCACCGGCGCAACGCAGGCGTCGATCCCGGCGAAAATCTGGACCCACTGGTCGCGGCGTTTCCTGACTATGGCCGCGGCAACATTCTTCTTTGTGAGTTCGGTCACGCCGAGCCCCTCGATCAACGCGGCGCGGAACTGCGGCTCAAGCGCCCCCAACGCCAAAAACTTGCCGTCGGCGCAGCGATAGCAGCCGTAGAGCGGGTCGCCGCCGTCGAGTAAATTGGCTTCGCGCTCGTCGCTCCACATTCCCGCCGCCTTCATCCCGAAGGTGATTGCGCCGATCAGTGCCGCCCCGTCGGTCATCGCCGCATCGACCACTTGGCCTTTGCCGCCGCGCTGGACGCCAAGCAATGCCGCGACCATCCCGAACGCGAGGCTCATCCCGCCGCCAGCGAAATCGGCGAGATAGTTGATCGGCACCACCGGCCGTTCCTTGGGCCCGATGCCGTGGAGCAGTCCGGTCAGCGCGAGATAATTGAGATCATGGCCCGCGGCGGCGGCCAGCGGGCCGTCCTGCCCCCAGCCGGTGACCCGCCCGTAGACCAGTTTCGGGTTGTCCTGCAGCAAGACCACCGGCCCGAGCCCGAGCCGCTCCATCACTCCGGGCCGATAGCCCTCGACCAACCCGTTGGCGTGGGCGGCGAGTTTGCGCACCACGCCCCTGCCCGCCTCGCTCTTCAAGTCGAGCGCGATGCTGCGCCGCGACCGGGTCAGCGGATCGTTGGGGATCGCCAGATTGCCCGGCCGCTCGACACGGATCACTTGCGCCCCGTGATCGGCCAGCATCATCGCGGCAAACGGCCCCGGCCCGAGCCCAGCCATCTCGACAATCGTCAGTCCTGAAAGCGGGCCCGCCATGGCGTTGACGCTTAGCGCTGGATTGCCAAGCCGCAAGGGTGCGCTAGGCTGCAGCAATGATCGACGCCACCGACCGCTCGCTGTTTAGCGAGGACCATCACGCCTTTCGCGACACCGTCCGCAAGGTCCTGTCCGCTGTCATCGCGCCACGCATGGACGCGCATGAGGCCGAAGGGACGGTCGAGCGCGAGGCGTGGGCCAAGGTCGGCGCGGCCGGCCTGCTGTGCCCGCAAGTGCCCGAAGCTTATGGCGGGCCGGGGCTCGATTTCTCGTTCAACGCGATCGTCGGCGAGGAATTGAGTTACATGGGCTCGGCGGCGGGCTTCATCCTGCAGTCGGACATCGTCGCCGATTACATCGTCCATTACGGCAGCGAGGAGCAGAAAAGGCGCCACCTGCCCGGCATGGTCGACGGATCGACGATCAGCGCGATCGCGATGACCGAGCCTGGCGCGGGAAGCGACCTGCAGGGGATGAAATCGATCGCCCGCAAGGACGGCAACGGCTGGCGGTTGTCGGGCAGCAAAACCTACATAACCAACGGCCAGAGCGCCGATTTGG
>JBDSOV010000270.1:0-2797 GCA_039914575.1 Sphingomicrobium sp. | reverse complement strand
GATCGTCCAGGTGTCGGGTAGCCGCACTTATTGCCTCAAGGGCCGGCTGGCGTTGCTCGAGACCAAATTGATGGGCTGGGCGCTGGACAGGATCGCCGCTGCCGGCTTCACCCCGATCACCGTCCCGGCGATCGCGCGCGAACAGGCGTTCCTCAACCAGGGCCAGTTTCCCGGCCACAAGGACGAGACCTACGCGCTGCCCAATGACGATGCGTTCCTGGCCGGCACCGCCGAAGTCGCGCTGACCAGCCTCCATTCGGGCGAAATCGTCGAGGCCGATAAATTGCCGCTGCTCTACGCCGGTTTCTCGCCCTGCTTCCGCCGCGAGGCGGGCAGCGCGGGCAAGGATGTGCGCGGCCTGCTGCGGGTCCACCAGTTCCTCAAGGTCGAACAATGGGTGATGTGCGAGGCCGATGAGGCGCAGTCGGCATCATGGCACGCCAGGCTCCTCGACCTCGCCGAAAGCCTGCTCCAAGCGCTCGAAATTCCCTATCAGGTGATCGAGACCTCGACCGGCGACATGGGGCTCGGCAAATATCGCATGAACGACATCGAAAGCTGGGTGCCGTCCTTGGGCAAATATCGCGAGACCCACAGTTGCTCGACCTTGCACGACTGGCAGGCGCGGCGCGCCAACCTTCGCTATCGCGGTGCCGACGGCAAGGTGCGCTTTGCCCACACCCTCAATAACACCGCGCTGGCGAGCCCGCGGAACCTGGTGCCGCTGCTGGAGAACCATCAGACGGCCGACGGACGGGTCAAACTGCCCCACGCTCTTCAGCAGCTGATGGGCGGTGAGTATCTCTAAGCCGACGTGGCAGGGCGATGAGCGCCGGCCGCGGCTGCGCCTGAGGCTTGGCGAAGTGGAATCGCTAGTGCCGCGCTTCTTTCGCCTGTTCGGCCCGACCCACCCGATCGGCCCCGAGGATGGCCCACCGGTGCTGGTTATTCCCGGCTTCGTCGCCCACGACCGCACCACCAACGCGCTGCGCCGCGCGCTGGCCGATGCCGGCTGGCGGGTTCACGGCTGGGAAATGGGGCTCAACAAGGGCGCCAAGGCCGACACGATCGACCGGCTGAAGGCGCGGCTCGACGCCATCGCGCCCGACGGTAAACTTCTGGTCGTCGGCTGGAGCCTCGGCGGGCTCTTCGCGCGCGAACTGGCCCGCGCCGTTCCCGATCGCGTGTCAGCGGTGGTCACCTTGGGCTCGCCGTTTTCGGGCGACCCCAAGCAGAATAATGTGTGGCGGATGTACGAATGGATTGCGGGCCACAAAGTCGACGATCCTCCCTTGCCACGGATTACCGCCAAGCCGCCGGTCCCGCACCTCGCCTTGTGGTCCCGCCGCGACGGCCTGGTTGCGGTGCGCTCAGCTCGCGGTCTCGAGGGCGAGCGCGACAAGCACGTCGAGCTGACCTGCACGCACATGGGGTTTGGCGTGTCAGCGCGCGCCGGGCGCGATGTGGTGCGGGAGATCGGGGTTTTCCTGAAGGAGCACAGTCTCTCGCCGACCGTCCGCTAAGGATGAACACGGTTGGCGGGCGGCCGAAACCGTTGCGAATTACGGCTTTGCGCCTTCCGCTCGGGTCAGCGTCAATGCCGCGAAGCGGGAGAGCTTGCCGGCGCGATCCTCGTCAATGGTCCAAGTCCAACCCTTCGTGGCCGGGTTGTAGGTCATCGTTGTTCGCGTGAAGCTACCGTCCGGGTTAGTGAACACAAAGGGGAGCTGATCCCCCTTTTTAGACGCCAGTCCGATGGACTGGGTAGATAGTCCGCCAAAGTCGTCCAGCCAAACAATGCCATATTTGGCACTTGGCTGGTTCCACCCAATGTAAACCGTCGCCTCATACCTTGGTCGACCGTTCGGTCTCCGATCGCGCGAAATCTCGTGTAATCGAAGATACTGGTGCTGATTGACCCATTCAACGTCGAGGTCGTCGGTAGTCTCTTCGCCCGCAATGGTCCCGGTAATAACCCAGGCGCCTTGCAACTTATCCAGTAGTGCGTCCTGCAAAATCGGCTGCTCTGCCTGGGACGGATCAGCAAGAGCCAGCGTGATGATGGCCAAACAAAGCTTCTTACCGGATTTGACGATCATCGATTACCTATTCCTGTCAGAATTGCTCAAAATATATAATCGGGTCGAAGGGCAAAAAGAAAGATTCGTCGTGGGTGTTGCGGCAACGGGCTGATCCGGGATGCGCTGCCCGCTGGCCTTAGTAGGATCGGGTGCGCCGCTCTAGCTGAGCGTAACGTTCGGAATAGCTCGAAATGACTGCGCGCTTTCGTGCGTCGAGTCGCCCCATTGACTCTTGCCCGTGAGTTGCGGGAAAAAGAACAAAAGTAGAACATATTGGTTATGAGTCGTGTGGCGAGACCCTTGTCCCTCGTTGCCGGTGGCGCTGGCGCGCCGCTGGGCGAACAGCAGCGCTGTGTATCCTCCCCGCTCGCGGGGAGGGGGACCGTTCCGGAACGGAATGGTGGAGGGGGGTCCGCGCCCGTCAGCACACCCCCTCCGTCAGTCCTGCGGACTACCACCTCCCCGCTTGCGGGGAGGAATGCCGTCCTCTCCGAACTCTTCGCCACTCACCCGCGCGATGCCGGCTGGGCTGGTTTCCTGCTGGCCCACGCGCGCGGGGCAGGGCCCATGCTGTGGGTGCAGGACCGGATGGCGATCCTCGAAAGCGGGCGGATTTGCCCGCCGGGACTGGCCGTCCCCGACCTCGTCCATGTCGAGGCGCGCGATGCCCGCGCCGTGCTGTGGGCGATGGAGGAGGGCTTAAGATGCGCGGCGCT
>JBDSOV010000267.1:0-7681 GCA_039914575.1 Sphingomicrobium sp. | reverse complement strand
CTGCCGACCACGCGCTGAACGCCAGCCACGCCGCCGCCAGCAGCCCGAGCGCCCAACCAAGCACCGCGCGACCGCCCGCAGTCACCGGCTGCGGCTCTTCGGCCACATAGCTCCACGCCTGTTGATCGAAGTCTTGCTTCGCCACTCCCGCGTTTTTCGGCCCAGAAATGGCTTCCTCGAAGGGGGTGGGAAGCGGTTCGGCGCGGTTTGGGATGGCGGTCATGGCAATCAATTTACCATAATATCCGGGAGGCCCAAGCGAATTACGCTTGCGCTGGAAAGATCGTCGCGCTGTGGCCTAGAAGGGCGGTGGAATCGACCGGGGAAAGCGGGGAAATTATGGCGCTCGGGGCGCTGATCAGTGCCTATCAGGAAGACGACCATGGGGTGCTGCGCGCCCTGTTCCCGCTCGCCGGCCGGACCTTGATCGAATATCAGGCGCGCTGCGCCGCCGCCGCCGGCGCGGCGCCGATCATCGTGCTGGTCGAACGCGTGCCTGCCGCGCTCAACGAAGCGTTCGAGCGGCTTCGCGGCGAAGGGCTGACAGTAGTCCCGGTCAGCGACGGCAATGAAGCCGCCAGCCGATTCGAGGCGGGGACCCTGATCCTGCAGATCGCCGACGGAATTGCCCCCGATTTCGCGCTCTGCGCCCGGCTTGCCGAACAGGTCGAACCCGCGGTCGCGCTGATCCCGGACGATGATGAGCACCAGGCGTACGAGCGGGTCGACGCCACCAGCCGCTGGGCCGGCCTGTCGTTGATTGACAGCCAGACCCTGTCGTCGACCGCGGCGATGCTTGGCGACTGGGACCTGCAATCGACACTGCTTCGCCGCGTCGTCCAGGCCGGCGCGCGGCGGGTTGCGGCGGGGGAGGCGGGAAATAGCATCCTGCTCGCCCAAAGTCCCGACGATCTCGCCGGTTTCGAACGCCGCTTGCTGCTCGGATCGCGGGTCGCGCGCGACGATTGGGCGAGCCGCTACGCACTGCCATTGGTTGAGGAATTCGCCACCGAGCGGTTGATGGAAAGCCGCGTCCGCCCGGCCTGGCTGGTCGCCGCCGCGTTTGTCCTGACATTGGCCGCGGCGTTCGGCTTCACCCGCGGGTGGCTGTGGCCGTCGGTGGCGGTGCTGGTGCTGTCGACCCCGTTCGACCTCGTCGCCGAGCGGCTCGCCGCGCTCAGGATGCGCCCTCTTGCGCCCTCACTGTGGACTCGCCGCTTGCTATGGCCCGCCGCCGGGCTGGCGTTGCTCGCGCTGGGCTGGTGGAGCAATAATCATGGCGGAGGCTGGGGCGCACTTATCGCTGCGCTAACCGCCGGCGCGTTCGCCCAGGCGGCGCGGACCGAGCAAGCAGGAATCGAACTTCCGCCACGAGCCTGGCTATTCTCCCGCCGAAACGCCATATTCACCGCGATTCCATTCGCCATCGGCGGCTGGTGGAACGGGCTGTTGGTAACTCTGCTGGTTTACGCCGCCGCCTCCTTCTTCATCACCCAGCATTTTCGTCATCGCCTCCTTCGCGATTGACGACGCATTAACCTCGATCGTCTAACAGAAGTCGATGGTGTCCGAGGAATGGCCGATAGGTGTTGAACCAGCCGACCAGACGGTCGACTCTGCGCATGCGCGGAGTCCAAGCCGCTTGACCACCGTTCGACACGATTTCTTCCTCGATCCGAGCGAACGGCTGACCGAGCAGGAGCGCGCGTTGATGACCGCGATGCTCCACGATCTGGTCGCCGCTTTGGCGACCGCAATCCGGGCCGCGGTTGGCGGCAATACTCCCGAGCCCGAGACGGCCAAGATCGCCGCGAGGCTGGGGCGCGCCGGACTGCTCGACCGGCCAGGCTTCATTCGGCTGATGCTTCGCCGCGCCGACGAACAGCGCATCCTCACCGCCTTTGCCGGCCACGCCGGGCCCCGCCGCCTGCCGTTGCTCCCCAAATTGGTCAGTGATGACGATCCAGCGGTTGCCGCCGCGGCGATGGCGCTGGTGGTCGCGCGCGGGCGCCGCCGCGACGGCTTCGGCCAACCCAGAGTGGACCTCAGCGATCTCGATCGCCGCGACGCGCGAGCGCTGGCACATGCCGTCGCGGTCGCGCTCAGCCCCGGCGCCGATGCCGACGGCCGCTTTGCCACCGTCGCCGCTAAAGTGGTCGACGCCATCGACCAGAATGAATCGCTCGATCGGGCGGTCGAAGCCTTGGTCGACGCGCTCGATCGCACCGGTCGCGCCGATGAAGCTTTGGTCGAGGCCGCGTCGGGCGAGGGCGAAGTCGCGCTGGTCGCCCAGCTGACCGCGCGCCGCGCCGGGATCAACCAGCCGGCGGTGTGGGATCACCTCGTCAATGCCGGTGAGGGCGGGCTCGCTTTGGTCGCGCGAATGGCGGGCTTCGGCCGACGCGCCGCCGCGCGCCTGATCGCCGACCTCGGATCGACCAATGGCAGCTGGTCGGTCGAAGAAGAAATCGCCCGCTACGACGCGCTCGGAACAGAGGAAGTCGCCGCAGCCCTGAAGCATTGGCAATTGGCGCCTGATTATCGCGCCGCGCTGAATGCGATCGGGGGCCGTCGTGGCTAGCGCGGCGGGCAATGAAAGCGTCACCGGGCGGATCGATTCCGCCGGTCGCCTGATCGAGGCGGATACGATGCTGTCCGATCTTCAGCTCGAAGCCGGATCAGTGGTGGGTGATCGCCTCGCGCTGCCGCAACTTGCTGCGGTCGCTCGGCTAGCGCGCAAGCTCGGGGTCGGCATTGCCCGTCCGGCGGTGGTCGCCGCGCGCGACCATGACCTTGAGCTGTGGGTCCGCGCCGAGCCCGATGGCGACGATGTCGTCCTCACAATCGAAAGCTGGCGCCGCCGCCCGCCGCATGGCCCGCGGCTCGAGATTGCCGCGCGGAGCGAAGATGTATTGCCCTCGCCCAAGGGGGAATGGGCGACCGATGCCGAGCTTCGGATCACGGAATTGTCGCCCGACCTCGCGACCCTTCTCGGGGCGAGCGTCGGCGAAGCGATCGGCCAACCACTGACCAAATGGCTGCGCTTGGTCGAAGGCGACGATGGCGCAATGCCGCTGCTCGGCGCGGTTGCCGCGCGCACCGGGTTCACCGGTCAGATCGCGAGCGGGCGCAACGGCCCGGGCCAGCGCCTGGTTTTGAACGGCAATCCAGTGGCCGGCGCCGATGGTCTGTTCGATGGTTTTCGCGGCCGCGCCACGGCCGAAAATGTCGCCCGCCCCGAAGCCGCCAATGAAGCAGGCAATGCCGGGATGAGCATCGATCCCGCGCTCGACCATGCCTTGCGCTCGCCGCTGGCGCGGATCATTGCGGCTGCCGAAGGCATCGCCGATCGGGCCGACGGGCCCCTGCGCAGCGATTATGCGACCTATGCCGGGGACATATCAGCTGCGGCGAAGCACCTTCTCTCGGTCATCCGCGCGATGGTCGACCAGCCGCCAGATAGCGATTTGTCGGTCGATTTGTCGCCGTTGGTCGACGAAGCGATTGGGTTGGTCCAGTCGAAGGCGGAAAGCCGCTCGATCGAGATCCAACGCGACGGACCCGAAATGCTCGCCGCAGCGGGAGAGCCGCGCGCGATTGTCCAGATTCTCGTCAACCTGCTCGGCAATGCCATCCGTCACTCGCCCGATGGGAGCCGCGTCTCGGTAATCCTATCGTTCGCGGACGGTTTTGCTGGGGTCACCGTCGCCGATCAGGGCAGTGGCATCGACGTCGCCGACCAGGAACGCATCTTCGGCAAGTTCGAGCGGGTCGGCGAAAGCGGCGGCGATGCCGGGCTCGGTCTCGCTATCGCTCGGCGACTGGCCAATTCGATGGCCGGTGACGTCACATTGGTCAGTGCGCCCGGCGAAGGCGCGCGTTTCACCTTGAGTCTTCCTTTAGCTTAGCGCTTGCCGACCGGCGTATAATCGCGCTGAGTTGCGCCAACGTAGAGCTGGCGCGGGCGGCCGATCTTCTGTTCGGGGTCCGAAATCATCTCGTTCCACTGAGCCACCCAGCCGACGGTGCGGGCGAGCGCGAACAACGCCGTGAACATTTCGGTCGGGAAGCCGATCGCGTTGAGGATCACGCCCGAGTAGAAATCGACGTTGGGGTAGAGCTTCTTGTCGATGAAATAGGCATCGTTGAGTGCGATATGCTCAAGTTCCTTGGCGACATCGAGCACCGGATCGGACTTGCCGAGATCCTTGAGCACCGCATCGGCAGTGGCCTTCATCACCTTCGCGCGCGGATCGAAATTCTTGTAAACGCGGTGGCCAAAGCCCATCAGCCGGAACGGATCGTCCTTGTCCTTGGCCCGCGCGATATACTCCGGGATGCGCTTCACATCGCCGATCTCGCGCAGCATGTTGAGCGCCGCCTCATTGGCACCGCCATGCGCCGGGCCCCACAGGCAGGCGATCCCGGCCGCGATGCAGGCGAACGGGTTGGCACCCGATGATCCGGCGAGGCGCACGGTCGAAGTCGAGGCGTTCTGCTCATGGTCGGCGTGGAGGATGAAAATCTTGTCGAGCGCATTCTCGACCACCGGATTGACTTCATAGGGCTCGGCCGGGACGCCGAACGTCATGCGCAGGAAATTGCCGGTGTAGCTGAGGTCGTTCTGGGGATAGAGAAATGGCTGACCGATCGAATATTTGAAGGCCATCGCCGCCAGCGTCGGCATCTTGGCGATCAGCCGGTGGGAGGCGATCAACCGCTGCTGGGGATCGGTGATGTCGGTCGAATCATGATAGAATGAACTTAGCGCCCCGACCACGCCGCACATGATCGCCATCGGATGCGCATCGCGCCGAAACCCGCGATAGAAAGTCGCCAATTGCTCGTGGACCATGGTGTGGCGGCTGATGGTGTAAGTGAATTCGTCGAGCTCCTTCTCCTTCGGCAGATCGCCGTGGAGCAGGAGATATGCCACTTCCATGAAGCTCGACTGTTCGGCCAATTGGTCGATCGGGTAGCCGCGGTGAAGCAAAATGCCCTGGTCGCCGTCGATATAAGTGATCGCGCTCTGGCACGCCGCAGTCGAGGTAAAGCCGGGATCGTAGGTGAATTCGCCGGCCTGGACATAGAGCTTGCGGATATCGATCACATCGGGGCCGACCGATCCAGGCAACAAAGGATAGTTGAAATCACCGCCCGGGGTGGTGAGCTTGACGGTCTGGTCGGTCATGCATTCGGCTCCAGCATCTGATCGGCGATCCGGGCGAGGCTTTCGTCGCGGCCCAACAGAACCAGGACATCGAAAATTCCCGGCGAGGTCGTCTTGCCCGTGAGCGCCGCACGCAGCGGCTGGGCAAGTTTGCCTAGCTTAAGTGCCTTGCTATCCGCAACCTCCCGCACTGCAGCATCAATGCTGTCGTGAGACCAGTCAGCCACGGCTGCCAGCGCCTTATGTGCAGTTGCGAGATGGGCGCGTGATTCGTCGGTCAGCAAGACCGCCGCTTTGTCGTCGATGGCGAGCGGCCGCGTGTCGAACAGGAAGGCCGCACCTTCCACCAATTGCCCGAGGTCGTGCGCGCGCGCCTTGAGTTCGGGCATGGCGCGGACCAGTAACTTGCGCGCCGCCGCGTCGATCCCCATTCGCCATGCGATCAAATTGGCAAGCCGGGCATCGTCGGCCTCGCGGATGTAATGGCCGTTGAGATTCTCGAGCTTTTTCAGATCGAACCGCGACGGTGACTTGCCGACATGGTCGAGGTCGAACCATTCGACCGCCTGGTCAAGGCTGATGATTTCGTCATCGCCGTGCCCCCAGCCAAGGCGAAGGAGGTAATTGGACAGGGCCTCGAGCAAGATCCCCATCTCGTCCCGATAGGCATCGACCCCGAGGGCGCCGTGGCGCTTCGACAGCTTGGCCCCGTCCGAGCCGTGGATGAGCGGGATGTGGGCATAAATCGGTTCGCCCCAGCCCATCGCGCGGATGATCACCAGTTGGCGAAAGGCGTTATTGAGATGGTCATCGCCGCGGATGATGTGGCTGACCCCCATGTCATGGTCGTCGACCACCACCGCCAGCATGTAGGTCGGGCTGCCGTTGGAGCGGAGCAGGACGAAATCGTCGAGTTCGGCATTGGCCACCGCGACGCGGCCCTGGACGAGGTCCTCGATTACGGTCTCACCTTCGCGCGGCGCCTTGATCCGCACCACGAATGGCAGGCCGTCGGGGGCGTCGGCGCGGTCGCGCCATTCGCTGTCGAGCCGAAACGCCTTGCGTGTCGCTTGCGCCGCCTCGCGCCTCGCGGTCAGTTCCTCGGGCGTCAAATAACAGCGATAAGCATGGCCGGCGTCGACCAATTGGTGCGCGACCCCGGCATGTCGCGCTTCGAATTGCGACTGGAACCAGGGCTCACCGTCGCCCCCGATCCCGAGCCACGACAGGCCGTCGAGGATCGCGTCGATCGCCGGCTGGGTCGAGCGCTTGGCGTCGGTATCCTCGATCCGCAGCAGATATTTGCCGCCATGATGCCGGGCGAACAGCCAGTTGAACAATGCGGTGCGCGCCCCACCGATGTGGAGGTAGCCGGTCGGCGAGGGGGCGAAGCGGGTCACTACGCCGGGGATTTTCGGGCTTGCGCTCAACGGAGCTTTCCTCTTGTCTGGCGGGGCCGATGGACTGGACGAGCGCCCCTAACATAGAGGACGCGTCGCTGGAACCGGCGCCTCGGCTGTTTTCGCCTGCCATCTTCACCAGACTTGAAGCCTTTCTCGAAACCGAGCGGGCGCAGCTTCCGTTGTGGTTCGTCGCCTCGTTCGGGCTGGGCATTGCGGCATGGTTCACACTGGGAGCATCATATGGCTGGACCGGAATCGTCGCGATCGGATTGGGCGCGGCGGTGCTCGGTCTGGGGTGGCGCGGGACCAGGACGGGAAGGGCGCTGGCGGGGTTCGGGATTTCGCTGGCGTTGGGGTGCTCGATTATCTGGGGGCGGGCATTATGGGTCGCATCACCTGTGCTGAACCGTCCGGAAATGGGTGAAATTGCAGGAATAATCGAGCGAGTGGAGACGCTTGCCGCGAAAGGCGACCTTCGGCTGACGATCGCCAACAGCACGCCTGACTTGCCGCCGCGCGTGCGCGTATCGACGCCGCAGGACGGTGCGCCAAAGGGGCTCGCGGCGGGGTCAATCGTTCGCATGAAAGCGCGGCTCGCCCCGCCGCCACCGATGGCGCTGCCCGGCACCCATGATTTCGCCCGCGACGCCTGGTTTCGCGGGATCGGCGGGGTCGGGCGGACGATTGGCGTCGTCACCGTGGTCGAGGCCAAGGCACCGACCGGGCTCGACGCAATGCGCAAAGGGCTCGACCAGCACATCCGCAGCACTTTGCCCGGGCCGAGCGGATCGATCGCCACCGCGCTCGCCACCGGCGACCAGAATGCGGTCAGCAAGGAGGATGCCGACGCGATGCGGCGATCGGGGCTGACGCATTTGCTGTCGGTCAGCGGGCTGCATATTGCGGCGGTGGTCGGGGCGGCGATGCTGCTTACGCTCAAGCTGCTCGCGTTGAGCCCGGCGCTGGCCAACCGGGTCAACCTCGTGCTGGTCGCGGCCGGGGTCGGGGCGCTGGCCGGGGTCGGATACACCCTGCTGACCGGGATGCAGGTGCCTACGGTGCGGAGCTGCATTGCCGCCTTGCTGGTGCTCGCCGGGATCGCGCTCGG
>JBDSOV010000249.1:0-2951 GCA_039914575.1 Sphingomicrobium sp. | reverse complement strand
TCAGCGCGTCATAGCCGAGGTTGGCGATCAGCGTGCCGAGGGTGGTGTCGCTGACCGACACGCCGACCATCAGCCCGAATGTATAGATTGAGTTGACCAGCGGCCGGCCGAATTCGGACGCGGAGGCGACCTCATGGTCGAGGTGCATCGGCTGCGGGTTGTGGGTCAGCGCCGAGACGAGGACGTTGTCGGTCTCGGTGACGGTGCGGGTGACGGCATGGGCGACATGGTCGCCGACCTGCCATTGTTCGAAAAAGCGTCCGGCCATTCACTCGCTCTAGGCGAGGCTTGGCGCGGCCTCAAGCGGCGCCGGCGAGCTTGGCCTTCAATTCGCACATGCCGATCTTGTCGACCGCGGCGAGGCGGTCCTCCGCGCGGACGACGTTGGCGATATGGCCGAGCAACTGGTCGACGATATCGACTGCCTGCAGCGCAAGCCCATGCTCGGCGACCACCGCGTGGTCGAGCGCCAATTCGTCGCCCATGGTCACCAGCATCGCGCGAGCATGATCGAGCTCGGCGGCAAGGCGGTGATCGAGATCGGACGACACGCGGGACATGATGCTGACCTAAAAGGCTTTTCGTTAAGAAGCCGTGAGCAAAAGCTCCGCGATCCCCTGCGTGATGGCGTCGCCGTCGAGCCGGTAGGCGCCGTAGAGGTCGGCGAGGGTGCCGGTCTGGCCGAAGCGGTCGACGCCGAGCGGCGCGACCCGCTGGCCGATCACACCGCCGAGCCAGCTGAGCGAGGCCGGGGCGGCGTCGCACAGGGTGACGAGTCCGGCGCCGGGGGCAAGACGGGAGAGCAGCAATTCGACGTGGCTCGGCTCGCGGCTGCCCTGCCAGCGACGCGCCTGCGCTTCGCTCCAGCCGCGATGGAGCAGGTCGGGCGAGGTGATGGCGAGCAGGCCGAGGCCGGGCAGGTCGGCGCTGAGCTCTTCCCACGCGGCAAGCGCCTCGGGCATGATCGCGCCCATCGCGACGATCGCCGCCTCGGCGCCCGCGCCGGGCTCGCGAAGCCAATAGCCGCCGGCAAGCGCATCGGCTTTCCACGCGTCGGTCGCGCGGTCGACCTGGACAAGCGAGCGGGTCGAGAGGCGGAGATAGGTCGACTCGCCGCCCGGATCGTCGATCAGCCGGAAGGCCTCCTCGATCATCGCCGCCAGTTCGTCGGCGAACGCTGGTTCGTAATGGCGCAGGCCGGGCTGGCCGAGCGCGATCAGGGGCGGGTTGATCGACTGGTGCGCGCCGCCTTCGGGGCCGAGGGTGATGCCCGAAGGGGTCGCGACGAGCACGAAGCGCGCGTCCTGATAGCAGGCGTAATTGAGGCTATCGAGGCCGCGGGCGATGAACGGATCGTAGAGCGTGCCGATGGGAATCAGTCGCTGGCCGAACAGGTCGCCCGACAGGCCGAGCGCGGCCAACAGCAGGAAAAGATTGGATTCGGCGATGCCGAGCTCGATATGCTGACCCTGGCTTGTCGCCGCCCACTTTTGCGCGGACGCAATCTTTGCAGCTGCAAATACGTCCTTTATCTCGCGCCGCTTGAACAGCCCGCGCTGGTTGACCCAGGCGCCGAGATTGGTCGAGACGGTGACGTCGGGCGAGGTGGTGACGATGCGGTCCGCCAAGTCGCCGCCGGCTCGCGACAGGTCGAGCATGATCCGCCCGAACGCGGCCTGGGTCGATTGCTCGTCGCCAGAAGGCGCGGGGATCGCCGGGATATCGATGTTGCCGAACGAGCGATCGCGCTTGTCGCGGCGGATGCGGCTCTGCTCGATCAGCGCCTCGACCGCGGGGCGGGCGTTGGCGCCGATGCCGGCGAGCGGCTCCCATTCCTGGCCCTCGGTGATGCCCATGCTGTCGCGGAGCGCATGGGCTTGCGTGGGGTTCATCAACCCCGAATGATTGTCCTTGTGGCCGGCGAACGGCAGCCCGAAGCCCTTGATCGTCCACGCCATGAACAAAGTCGGCACGTCGTCCCGCGCGGCGTCGAACGCCTCGACCAGCGTCTCCATGCAATGCCCGCCAAGGTCGGTCATTAGCGTGCCCAGGGCCTCGTCGTCGTGGGCTTTGAGAAAGGCGGTCGCTTTCGTGCCGAGGTCAGCCGCGATCCGCGCTCGCCACGCGGCCCCGCCCTGGAATGACATGGCTGCGAAGTCGGCGTTCGGGAGGACGTCGAGCCACTGCTTGATCGCGGGGAATTTGGCGAGCGCGGCGCCGAGCTCCTTGCCGTAGCGCAGCTCGACCGTGCGCCAGCCGAGCGAAGCGAAAATCTCGTCGAACCGCTCGAACATGCGGTCGGCCGAGGTCGCGTCGAGGCTCTGGCGGTTATAGTCGACGATCCACCAGATATTGCGGATGTCGTGCTTGTAGCCCTCGATCAGACACTCGTAGATATTGCCCTCGTCCAATTCGGCGTCGCCGATCAGCGCGACGAAGCGGCCGCGGTCGGCCTCCTCCATCATCCCGTGGGCGGTGAGATAATCCTGGACCAGGCTGGCGAAGGCGGTGATCGCAACGCCAAGCCCGACCGAACCGGTCGAGAAATCGACCGGAATCTTGTCCTTGGTGCGGCTGGGGTAGCTTTGCATGCCCCCGAAGCCGCGAAAATTCTGCAGTTGCTCAAGGCTCTGGCTGCCGAGCAGATAGTGGATGGCGTGGAGGATCGGTCCGGCATGCGGCTTGACCGCCACCCGGTCGTTGGGGCCGAGCGCGTGGAAATAGAGCGCCGCCATGATCGCGGTCATCGACGCGCAACTCGCCTGGTGCCCGCCGACCTTCAATCCGTCTTCGCTGTCGCGCAGGTGATTGGCATGGTGGATGGTCCACGCCGACAGCCAGCGCAGCTTGTCGTCAAGGATACGCAGCGCGTCGAGATCGGGCTTTGGGGTGCTCAGCATGACACCGCCACTAGCGGCAGTTTGGCCCGGCGCAAAACCGTTCGGCAAAAT
>JBDSOV010000215.1:0-4834 GCA_039914575.1 Sphingomicrobium sp. | reverse complement strand
CGGTCGGAAGTCAATATGGAAGCCCTTATGGCAACCAATATGGCGGCCAGTATGGCAATCAATATGGTGCTCCCTATGGCAATGCTTATGGCTACAACAATCAGGGCCAGGCGCGCCGCCTGATGGTCCGGATCAACCAGATCGAGCGCCAGATCGACCACCTCGATCGCCGCAACATCCTGTCGAACCGCGAGGCTCGCCAGCTTGGCTATCAGGCGAACATGCTGGAACGTCAGCTCCGCCAGGCGTCGTACAACGGCCTCAATGGCTACGAGCGCCGCAACTTCGAGGTGCAGATTGCGCGGCTCGAGCAGAACATTCGCTACCAGGCGAGCGACGGCAACCACTGGGGCGATCGCAACAACGGTTATGGCAATGCCTATGACCGTGACCGCGACGGCCGCGACGACCGTTACGAAGACGATCGTGGCTACGATCACGATTAAGCCTTCGAGCCTGTGGCTCCAGTAAGGCGTAAGGAGGGGCGGGATCCGAAAGGGTTCCGCCCCTTTCTTTTTGCCTTGGCGTGCAGGGGGCCGTATAGCCCCGCGCGTGGCGGCCGAGGGTCGCCATTTGCCGTTCAACGTGCGCCTTAAGGAACATCAATTCATGGCCATCACGCCGCTCATGCCAGTCTATCCGCGTTGCGATGTCCGCCCGGTGCGCGGCGAGGGCGTGTATCTCTATGGCGAGGGCGGGGAAAAATATCTCGACTTCGCCAGCGGGATTGCGGTTAATTTGCTCGGCCATGGCCATCCGCATCTAACGAAAGCAATCCAGAAGCAGGCCGAGACGCTGATCCATGTCTCAAACCTTTACGGCTCACCCCAGGGCGAGAAATTGGCGCAGCGGCTGGTCGACCTGACCTTCGCCGATACGGTGTTCTTCACCAATTCGGGCGCCGAGGCGGTCGAATGCGCGATCAAAACCGCGCGCCGCTACCACCATGCCAAGGGCAATCCGCACAAACATGATCTGATTACTTTCTCCAACGCCTTCCACGGGCGGACGATGGCCACGATCAGCGCGACCAACCAGGAGAAATTGCGCGACGGCTTCGCGCCTTTGCTACCAGGGTTCAAGGTAGTTGAATTCGACGACCTCGAGGGCGCACTGGCGGCGATCGACGGCAATACCGCCGGCTTCATGGTCGAGCCGATCCAGGGCGAGGGCGGCATCCGCCCGGCGTCGCAGGCGTTCATGAGCGGGCTGCGCAAGGCGTGCGACGAGCGCGACCTGATGCTGGTGCTCGACGAGGTGCAGTGCGGAATGGCGCGGACCGGCAAGCTTTACGCCCACGAGCATTATGGCATCACCCCCGACATCATGGCTTCGGCCAAGGGCATCGGCGGCGGCTTCCCGCTCGGCGCGTGCCTCGCCACCGAAAAGGCCGCGTCGGGGATGGTGATCGGTACCCACGGATCGACCTATGGCGGCAATCCGCTGGCAATGGCCGCTGGCGAGGCCGTCCTAGACGTTGTCGCCAATGACGAATTCCTCGCCCATGTGCGGACCACCGGCGAGCGATTGCGCGCCGCGCTGGAGCAGATGATCCCCAATCACGACCATCTGTTCGACAGCGTTCGCGGGCTCGGGCTGATGCTCGGCATCAAGATGAAGACCGACAGCCGCGCGTTCGTCGGTTACCTCCGCACCAAGGGCATTTTGACCGTTGCGGCGGGGGACAATGTGGTGCGCGTGCTGCCGCCGCTGACGATCGACGAGGCTAATATCCGCGAATTCGTCGATGGCCTGTCGGCGGCGTCGAAGGATTATCAGTTGCCTGACGCGGCGTGAGCCTGCGCCATTTTCTCGATTTGGGCGATGCCGGGGCGGACGGGATCACCGCGATCCTGTGCGATGCGGCGGCGCGAAAAACAGCGCGCGCCGGCTGGCCGAGGGGCAAGGCGGACGCCGATGCACCGCTCGACGGCCATGTGCTGGCGATGATCTTTGAGAAGAACAGCACCCGCACCCGGGTCAGTTTCGACATGGCGATGCGGCAATTAAGCGGGTCGGCCTTATTGCTCGATTCAACCTCGTCGCAGCTCGGGCGCGGCGAAAGCGTGGCCGACACCGCGCGCGTGCTGTCGCGTTATGTCGATGCAATCATGATCCGCACCGATCATCATGACAAAGCGGTCGAGCTGGCCAAATATGCCGACGTGCCGGTGATCAACGGGCTGACCGACCGATCGCATCCGTGCCAATTGCTGGCCGACATGCAGACGGTGATCGAGCGCAAGGGAGCGCTGGCCGGGACCCGCTGGGCGTGGCTGGGGGACGGCAATAATGTCTGCCATTCGCTGATCGAGGCGGGATCGCTGATGGGGTTCGAAGTGCGGGTCGCCTGCCCGGCAGGGCATGAGCCCGACGCGGGATCGCTGACCGCAGCGGCAGCGCGCGGGCTGACTGTCCCGATCCTGCGCGATCCGTGCCACGCGGTGGCCGAGGCGGATGTGGTGGTGACCGACACCTGGACCTCGATGGGTCAGGCGGACAGCGCCGACCGGATGGCGGCGCTTGAGCCGTTTCGGGTCGACGAGGCGCTGATGGCAGCGGCCAAGCCCGACTCGATGTTCCTCCACTGCCTGCCGGCGCATCGCGGCGAGGAAGTCACCGACGCGGTGATCGACGGCCCGCGGTCGGCGGTGTGGGACGAAGCCGAGAACCGGCTGCATGTGCAAAAGTCGCTATTGCTGTGGGCACTGGGCAGGCTTGGCTAAGCGGTTGCGATTCGCGCCGACGCGCCCCATTTGCGCCGACGATGACTGACATTCCCCTCAATATCGACGTCGCTCTGGGCGTGACCATCCCGGCGCGGCATGCGCGGGGACGGGCGGTTCGGCTCGGGCCGGCGATCGACGCGATCCTTGCCAATCATGCCTACCCGCCGGTGATCGAGACTTTGCTGGCTGAAGCGCTGGCGCTGACCGCGTTGCTCGGCGCGCTGCTCAAGGATGCCGAAGGGCAGATGACGCTTCAGGCGCAGACCGAGAACGGGATTGTCGACCTTTTGGTGTGCGATTATCTGAATGGCGAGCTGCGTGGCTATGTCCGCCATGATGCCGGGCGGCTGGCCGAGGCCGGGCCCAATCCGAGCCTGTTTGCCTTGTTCGGCAAGGGCTATCTGGCGATCACCTTCGACCAGGCGACAACGCGCGAGCGCTATCAGGGGATTGTGCCGTTGGAGGGCGACAGCCTGGGCCGCGCGGCGGAAAGCTTTTTCACCCAGTCCGAGCAGATCCCCTCGGTCGTGCGGCTCGCCGCGGCGAAAGGTGACGTCGGCTGGACTGCGGGCGGCATTCTGTTCCAGCATCTGCCCGAGGGCGAAGAGGGGCGCGAGCGGATCCATACCAAGCTCGACCATCCCGAATGGGCGCACGTCGCGGTGCTTGCGGGATCGGCCAAGCCCGGCGAATTGCTCGACCGCGATCTCGCGCTCGACGAACTATTGTGGCGACTGTTTCACGAGGAAGCGGAAGTCCGCATTCTTCCGGCGGTGCCGTTGTCGCGCGGGTGCCGCTGCGACCCCGCTTATGTCCGTTCGGTGATCGCCCGCTTTCCGATCGAGGAGCGCGCGGCAATGGTCGGCGATGATGGCTTCATCCGGGTCGATTGCGCATTTTGCGCGACCGACTTTCCGATCGGCCTTGACGAGATCGAAAACTAGATACTTTTCAGATAAATCTGTTACTTTCGAGGCATGAAGTTGCTGCGGTCATCCCTTCGCCTTTCGGCGTGTTTCGCGGCTGCCGCGCTGCTGCTGGGCGCGAGCCTGCCGCGGGCGATGGTCGGACCGGGCCAATGGGAAATTGCCAAATCGGCCAGCGAACGGGGCGAGAGAATCTGCCTGACCGACGCAGGCATGCTGATGCAGTGGGAGCATCGCGGCAAGCATTGCACGCGGACCATCGGCACGTCGTCGCTCGATCGCGCCGAGGTGCATTATACCTGCGTCGGCGGCGGCTTCGGTACGTCGCAGGTGCAGGTGCTGACCCCGCGCTCGATCAAGGTCGATACGCAGGGTATCGCCGACGGCTTGCCGTTTGGTTACGTGATCCATGCCCGCCGCGTCGGGGCCTGCCCGGCGCACTAAGCACAAGCTCGTTAAGCGTTTGTTTAACCATGTCCGATTAGGAATGGCTGTGCGCTCGATGAGCGCACGCTTTCCTCCCTACGGGCGCAAGCCCGCACCTGGGCCGCCCCCAACCGGGCGGCCTTTCTTTTTGGCCTTTGGCGCGGCAAGGGGACGCGATGCTGCTGTTCGTCATCAAAGCCATGCTGTCGGGCTTGCTGGTCGCGACGATTTCGACCGTCGCGCGGCGCTATCCGGGCTGGGGCGGGCTAATCGCGTCGCTGCCTTTGGTGTCATTGCTGTCGATGCTGTGGCTGTATGGCGAGACCCGCGACACCGAGAGCGTCGCGCGGCTGTCGATCGGCGCCTTCTGGTTCTTCCTGCCGTCGATCCCGATGTTCCTGATCATCCCGGCGATGCTGCGTCTGGGCGTGTCATTCGCGGTCACGATGGTGGTGGCGATCGTGGTGACGATTTCGCTCTATGTGGCGATGAACTGGATCGCGCCGCGCATCGGCATCCTTCTGTGAGCCGGCGTAATGCGGTTGTCCTGTTGTCGGGCGGGCTCGATTCGATGGTTTGCGCAGGCCTGGCGCGCGAACGGGGATTCAAGGTGCTCGCGCTGACCATCGACTATCACCAGCGCCACCGGGTCGAGCTCGAAGCGGCAAAGAGAATCGCGGCGGGGCTTGCCGACCGCCACATCATCCTGCCGATCGACCTGTCGGCATTCGGCGGGTCGTCGCTGACCGACGA
>JBDSOV010000186.1:0-3251 GCA_039914575.1 Sphingomicrobium sp. | reverse complement strand
GGCGCCTCGATCCGCCGCCGCCGCGAATGCGCTAGTTGCGGGCAGCGGTTCACCACCTTCGAGCGGGTCCAGCTGCGCGACCTCACTGTCTTGAAGAAAGACGGCAAGCGTGAGCCGTTCGACCGCGCCAAGCTGGAGCGTGCGATCGGCCACGCCTGCCGCAAGCGCGCGATCGACCCGGCCAAAATCGAGCGACTGGCGAGCGGGATCCAGCGCCGCCTCGAAACCAGCGGCGACGAGGTCACCACCGACCAGATCGGCCAGGCGGTGATGTTCGGGCTCAAGAGCCTCGACCCGGTTGCCTACATCCGCTTCGCCAGCGTTTACAAGCAATTCACCGAAGCCGGCGACTTCGCGGAGATCGCGGAGGCGGTGGAGGGGACGTCCGAGGCGCCCGAAGGACCGGGATTGCTCGACAAATTGATATGAGCGGCGCTGGACCAATCATCATCCTCGTCCGCCCCCAGCTTGGCCAGAATATCGGCAAGGCGGCGCGGGCGATGCTCAATTTCGGGCTGACCGAGCTTCGCCTCGTCGCCCCGCGCGACGGTTGGCCCAATCCCGAGGCCGGGCCGGCGGCGAGCGGCGCGGACGTGGTGCTGGCCGACGCCAGGGTCTTCACGACGGTGGCCGAAGCAATTGCCGATTGCGAAGCGGTGTTCGCATCGACCGTGCGCCGACGTGAACTGGTCCTGCCGGTGATCGGACCAGCCGAGATGGCGGCGGAGATCCACGCGCAGCCGGGCCGTACTGCAATCCTGTTCGGGCCCGAGCGGTCGGGATTGGAGACCGAGGAGGTCGCGCTCGCGGGAAAGATCGTCACCGTCCCGATCAACCCCGAGTTCAGCAGCCTCAACCTCGCCCAGGCGGTGATCCTGCTGGCCTATGAATGGTCGCGCGGTCGACCGCTCGAACAGCCGACGTTCAAGGATGCCGAGCCCCCCGCGCCGCAGTTCGAGGTCGAGGGGCTGGTCGGCCAATTCGATACAGCGCTCGAGGCGGCGGGCTATTATTTCCCCGCCGACCGCGCCAAGGTCACCCGGCTGACAATGCGCACGCTGCTGACCAAGCCAGCTTGGTCGAGCCGCGAAATTCGGGCAATGCGCGGCATGATCCGCTCGATCGCCAAAGGGACGAAGCGCTAACGACTGAGGCCACTTTGCTTGACCCGCCAGCGGGTCTCGGCTAGGCGCCCACTTCGCAATTGACCCCGCACTCCGGTGAAGCGGTGGTCCTGTCATGCTCAACGGCATGGTGGCGCGGATCCGGAAACGAACGCAACGCAATTGGAGTATCATCATGTCGAAGCGCAAAAGCGCCAAGTATAAGCTCGACCGCCGGATGGGCGAGAATGTCTTCGGACGGCCCAAGAGCCCGGTCAATCGCCGCGAATATGGCCCCGGGCAACATGGCCAGCGCCGCAAGGGCAAAGTCTCCGACTTCGGCCTCCAGCTGCGCGCCAAGCAGAAGCTCAAGGGCTATTATGGCGACGTCACCGAGAAGCAGTTCAAGCAGACCTTCCAGCATGCTTCGCGCATGAAGGGCGACGCCAGCCAGAATTTGATCGGCCTGCTTGAGCGCCGCCTCGACATGATCGTCTATCGCGCCAAGTTCGCGCCGACCATCTGGGCCGCTCGTCAATTGGTCAGCCACGGCCACATTCGCGTCAACGGCATCAAGTGCAACATCGCCTCGCGCCGCTGCGACGTGAACGACGTCATCGAGCTCGGCCCCAAGGCGCAGGAAATGGCGCTGGTGATGGAAGCGCAGAGCCTCGCCGAACGCGACGTCCCCGAATATGTTGCGATTGACGGCACCGCCAAGGCGACTTTCGCGCGCGTCCCCACGCTCGACGAAGTGCCCTATCCGGTGCGCATGGAGCCGAATCTGGTGGTCGAATTCTATTCGCGCTGATCGGTCGACAACCGAACCATTGACGGGCGGCCCTGCGGGGCCGCCCGTTTTCGTTGGGCCTCGCTAGAGCCCGAGGCTGGACCGCAGAAAGGCGTCGGACTTGCGCAGCATGTCGGCGCGCACGCTGCTGTCCTCAAGATAATGATCGAGCTTGGGATAGACGACCAGATCGACTTTCTTGCCCGCCGAGCGAAGTCGATCGGCCATGCGCTTGGACTGGGTGATACCGACGTTGCGATCGAGATCGCCGTGAAATAGCAGGACGGGCGCCTGCATCGCCGACGCATTCTCGGCCGGCGAGCCGTCGCGGAGGTGTGCGCCGGATCCGATAAACTTGCTAGCCAGCACATGGTTCGACCATCCGCGGGACTCTTCCTTCAACAGGGAGAGGTCAGTGACCGGTGCGATCGCGACGACTGCCTTGAACAGGCCGGGGCTAATCACGCCGGACTGGAGCGCCGCGTAGCCGCCGTACGACCAGCCGACGATTGCCAGCTTCGACGGATCGGCAATGCCCTGTGAGACCAGCCATTTACCGGCGTCGTTGACGTCCCCGATCGCGGCGCGCCACGATTGAAAGCCGTTCTTCTCGAACCAGGCGTCACCATAGCCGGCCGAGCCCCTGAAATTGGGCTGAAGCACTGCGTAGCCCTTGGCCGCGAAATATTGCGCGAGCCAGTCGAAGCCCCATTCATCGCGAGCGCTCGGCCCTCCGTGCGGCATGACGATTGCCGGCAAGCTGGTCTTGGCACCGCTCGCTGGGAGAGTGAGATAGGCGGGCACGCTGGTCCCGTCGGCCGCGCGATATTGGACTGGCTTCACGGGCGCGAGCGGCACCCCCTCAAGCTGCGGACGCGCGAGCATGATTTCGTTCAGTTTTCTCGTCGCCTTATCGTAGACGAGGTAGCGCCCAGGATCGGTATCGCTACCCGCCCACAGCAGCAGTTTCGATTCATCGGCGCTGGCACCGGCAAAGCGAATGAGCGGCAGCTTGGGAAGACTTTTGGAGAGCGAACTGGCAAGCTTTTTCAGCTCGGGATCGAAATAGGCCGCCTCGCGCTTCTCGGTAACATAGCTTGCGCCGACCGGACGGCGGTTCCGCCCGATCCGGATAACCCCGTCGACGTCGACGCTCGGGTGGGCGAACACGAGCTCCTGGCGCAAGGAACCGTCGAGCGAAATCCGGTAAAGCGCCTTGCGGCCATTTTCTTTCTTCAGCGCGTAAGCCACGTTGAGTCGGGGATCGACGGCATAGGGATTGAGCCCCTCCTCGCTCAGCACGTTGTAATCGCCGAGCGATTGCCAGCTATTCGAACTCGCGGTGCGATAGGAATAGC